>DLFX01000296.1 GCA_002482405.1 Firmicutes bacterium UBA7709
GTGTCCGCCGATCCCCCTGCCTCTGCTTTGGCCGTTGCTGTTGATTACACCGGCATTATAACAGTTGTAAATGTCGAGGCCCTGGTTGGAGCCGCAGATTCCGCCTGCCGGGCAGGCATAGGTCGTCGTAACGCTGCCGGCATTATAGCAGTTGCGGATAGCTCCTTTGCCCCAGCCGGTTCCGACGACACCGCCGATACCTTTGGAATCGGTGTTTTTTATCGCTGCCATATTGGCGCAATTTTCGATGATTACGCCGTTGTTCGTCTCTCCAACCCGGCCGACGACTCCGCCGACCATGCGCCGGCCATAGATATACCCTTTTCCAACGACGACATTCCGGACGGCGGGCTGCCATCCGTTCTGAAAGGTCCCGGTGATATCTTTATTCAGATCGGAACTGCCTCCTAAAAAACCGATAAGGCCGATGGCCATGCTATAGGGAAAACCCTTTGCTGCGAACCGGTCGCAGTAGATATTTGAAACCGTATGTCCGCCGCCGTCAAAAACGCCGTTAAAACGGGTATCCAGGACCTGACAATCCCCTTTGACTTCATTGGGAAGCATGGGGAATTTTCCTCCGATGGGCGTCCAGTTTGGTCCGGACCAGACGCCGCTGCCCGGGTTGTAAACGCCGCCTCCCATATCCAAATCAGCCGTCAGATGGATGGTTTTATACGCAAAATCAATATTGCCGACGTATACCGTGCCGCTCACATTGCCGCCTCCCGCTCCTACCAGCATCACATTTTCGTAAGCGGTGTGCTTGATATAGGAGCTGTCCCCGATGATCTTCGGGCAGCCGGGATCGGTCATGCCGTTGACGAGAGCGGCAAGCCCCGCCAATTGAGCGGGTGTGCTGATATAATAATCCGAAGCTGTCGGATCGTACCAGCTGACATCGACTGCTCCGTCCCATTTGCCGGCGGCTCCGTCCCATCTCTGACCCGTATCAGCGTATGAGAAAACACTGCCGAAAGCCATTATGAGGGTCAGTGCCCAGAGAAAAACACGCTTCATAACGTTCACTCTCCTTTATTTTCGATAATATAATACTTGCCCGTCGCCTTGTCGTAATATACCGTTCCCAGCTCATGCAAATCTCCGCCGCTGACGCTCTCGGCATCCTGATCCACCATGGAGACATCGTCCTGTTCAAAGGAGAGAGCATCCTTCGTATCCACAGAGGAGCTGGCAGCCGCATCCGCCGTGCCCAGATCCACGTTCCAGTTGATGACGAGGGCGAGCATAATGCCCACCGCAAGGATCAACATAGCGTCGGCCAGATTGGCTACGAACTCCAGAGGGTTCACCTCAGGATCCTCTATTCTGGATTGCCGGCGCAGGTCAGAAAGCCTCTTCACATCCTTACCTCCTCTGCCTCTGTCACAGCAGGTTTACTCTTCCTTTCCGGCAGCGCCGCAGGCTCTTTTTGCATCTCCAGCACCGCCTCGGATAAAACCTCGAGGATGGACATGTACTCCCTGTACCAGATGCGCCGGACGGTTGAGACTACAGCCGCCACCGCGGCTACCGACAGGCCGGTGATCGTCGTATCAAAGGCCATCAGCATGGAGCTTGACAGTGTGCGGGTATCCCCTTGTCCCAAGGCGATGATGCCGGGGCCGAGGGGAATCAAGGTTCCCATCAGGCCAAACATGGGAGCCAGCCGTGACAGCAGCTCCGAGGCTTTTATGATTTTGTCGTATTTTGACTGCTGTGATTCAATTAAACGAACCGCCAGCGCCTCCCGCATGTCCGGTGTGAAATCAGGATGCCTGGTCAGTTCCAGCAAGGCTTCCTTCTGACTTTTCAGCAGACCGCTGCCGGATATGCACTCCGCAAGGGGCACCGTGCCGCTGCGAATTTCATCCATGAGCTGTGGAAGCTTGACCTTCAGATGGCGGTGTTCGGTAAACAACTCCGCAAGAATCCACCCGACGAGAACCGCCGCGCATAAAATGAATATGATCAGTATGCCAACCACGGGCTTTCCCAGCATTTGGGCGTAAACCCGAAGGATGTCGGCAATTTGGAACGTGTTTTCTGTGTTTCCTGGCATTTCTCCACCTCTTTAACCTTTTTTCAAGCGATATCTGAAGCTTAAGACCCCATAAGCAAATCCTATGGCAAGAAATGCTGCCAAGGTGAGGCTTATGACGACTGTGGCCTGAATATTGTTATGTTTCAGCAGCACAAGCTGCTGGGCGCCGTCGCCCATCCCCGCGTTGCTCGACTGGGACAGAGTCCCGGCGGTATTTTTGACTCCCGAATCCGGGTTCATCACTCTATCGACCCATTTGACATAGTCAGCCTGGGACATCAGTTCATCGGACAGAATGTAGACTCCGCTTTTATCCGAAGACGGCGTTTCCCCGCCTGACGGAGCGCTTCGCTCTTCCGTGCCTTGTCCTCCATCGCCCTGCGCTCCTGCGCTTTGGCCGCCGCTGCCGTCTCCACCGCCTCCGCCCTCTCCGTTCACACTGACGTTTACGGAAACGGAAGACTTGCCGAAGGATGCGGTGATAACTGTGGTTCCTTCTTTTTTGACATTCAATCTGCCGGAGCTGTCAACTGTGGCTACGGACTCGTCGCTGGAACTCCAGAGGATATGGGCGGCCACATAACCGTCCAGCAGTCCGTCCTCGGCGGCGACATTCAAGTTTACCTTAAAATCGCTTCCCACCTTCAGTCCTATGTTGGTTTCATCGGTGCTGAGGACGGGAGAACCGGCAAAGGTAACGAATATCTTGTAAACGTATTTGGCCGCTGAGCTGGTATTTGCCTCCTGAGGCGAAGCTTGCCCGAAAAACAGATGAAACCGGCTGGCCGGACTGAACATGTCTCTGTCATAATTCTTTTCAAATTCATAGCCAATGGCATCCCATTCGGTGTAATCCTCAAGGGCCAGCATTGTTTCCACTCTGGTGGCCCCTTTTCGGATATCGCCGCCGTCATAGGCGCGGACTTTCAAAGTATTTGCGTCTACGGCCAGATTCGGAAAATAATAGCGCGGCATATCAAGAATCGAGTATTTTGTAAAAGACCGATAAGGACCGACGGTTTGATCCTTTGTGAAAAAATCAAGACTGGCGATGGAGCTAAGGTCGATTCCGGCATGCTCAAGCAGATCCCGCAGCATGAAGCCCCGTCCCGCCGCAAGATAAGTCCGGCCGCCGTTCTGATAGCTGTAGATCGTCACTCTGGTATCCAGCGCTCCACCAAACTGATCGTCCAGATCAGACCATTTATAGGTAGCTTTTTCCACAAACTGGTCTTCCGGCCAGCCGAAATAGCCGACATAGATCCCAATGGTATCCGTCACGCTGTCCGCCTCTGCGACAGGAGTGAATAACGCGAACAGCAGCAGACCCGTCCAAGCCG
>DLFX01000237.1:0-767 GCA_002482405.1 Firmicutes bacterium UBA7709
CCTGCGATGCCAAGGCACAATAAAATCAGGAAAAAGACCGGCTTTGTTTCAAATTTCTCATCGAGCCAGTGACCCGCCAGCACTCCGAGCACGATGGGAATGGCAATTGTCAGACTCATCTGCGGAACGATCGCCAATGCGTCCAGAACGGATTTCACGACAAATCTCTGATCTGTCTTGCCGTCTCCCCGAGGCGGCTTTGCGTTTTTTTTGCTGCCCAATATCTCCGTCTCTCCTTCCCGGATATTTTTTCCTTATAATCCTGTAATCCTGTTTTACATCCGACGGGAATATGTTATACTCAACTCATACAAGAGGAGGTGTTGTCGTCTGATGAAAGGAATCGCAAAAGCAAGCTTTGTGCTCAGCATCGTCACGGTTTGTGTCGGCGCGGCCGCCATCGTTTTAAACGCAATTCAGCTCAGCGTGGAAGACTGATTTACAGGCCAATAAAGAACTGGACTCCGGATTTTCTGTAAAAGATCTGTTTCACATCTTTACGGGAAATCCGGTTCAGGTTTATGCATATCTTTGCGTGAAACCCGGCCACGTTTATACATATCTTTGCGTGAAACCCGGCTCAGGCCTATATATATTTATCGAGCACGATATATGTTCGATCTTTTCTGGTGACTCCGCCCACTTCTTTGAGGAGGACTTTTCCTTTGCCCCGAAGCACGAGCTTGTCACCTTCTTTCATTTGTCGGTCGGTTTTCAAACTCTGCATTCCATTCACGAATACCAGGCCGCTTTCGATGGCTTCCGCC
>DLFX01000237.1:785-6226 GCA_002482405.1 Firmicutes bacterium UBA7709
GCAGTGACGCCACCGTATCCCGTTTTTCTTCAACCCTGTTTTCCGGCACGATGATCTGATCGATGGATGTGATTTCCGCTTTCAGGGAAGTCCGGCCCGCTTTTCCGTAGTGGTAAAGCAGAAAATCCCCCATATCCTTCATGATTACAATGTCGGCCCCTTTTTCCCGCACCAGGATATCTCCGATCATCTCCCGCTTGACGCCAAGGCCCATAAGGGAACCCAGGTAATCCCGATGGGTAAGCGCGCTGCGGCCGTCCGGCGTCATGCGGAGGAGGGCTAAGGGATCATTGTCCGCAAGCTCCGCGTAATCTGGAAGGAATACCGCAACCGTCCGTTCAGCGTCCTCGTAGCCGCCGTAAAAGCACCAGCGAAACCCCTTATGCTTTCGGCACCTCGCCTCTGCCAGGGTCCTCTGGCGCATATCCAGAAAAGACGAATTTGTTACCATATAATTATCGATGCATTGCGTGATTTTATCTTCAATTCCGGCTAGCAAAGCCTCATCTTCGTTCATTTTTTACTCCTGTTCAGCACTCGGCATAATGTCGCCGGCATTTTGCAGCGCCTGAAACCCGCATCGAGCGGCGGGGTATACGGCGTGCTATAGAATACCGGATCTCTTATGGTCTTATTATACGCAACTCCCGGATGGAATGAAAGAAAAAATAACGCAACCGGCCGGAAGAAGCTGCAAAAGGCCCGCTTCCCGGCCCGACGCGCAAGAGGCAGGCTTGCCCGGGGTGCAAGAGGCAGGCTTTCCGACCTCCTAGCGGCCATCACCCGGTGCCCGAGGTCATTTACCTGTCCTGCTCAAAAATCCAAGTGTGGTGCAACCTTTGGGCTTGCCTTGCTCAAAATCTCGAGTACAGAGTATCTTTTCGCTCATATTTGCAAGTATAGAGTATATTTTCCGCCTCCAACAACCTTTAAACAGTAAAAACATACTCTCTACTCAAATTTTTGAACACGTGGGGGTGCGGACAAAAAGTTGGACACCTTAGAGCTCCGAAAGGAGTTTAAGAAAATGTATTCCCAGGAAGAAATGAATGTGGCGCTGGAGTTGTACCGCCAATGCGGATCTGTAATGAAAACAATACGCCAGCTGGGCTATCCTGCAAGAATAACCATGCATGGCTGGCTTGAAAAAGAAGGCTTTCCGAAGAAGCCGAGAAAGGTACGGGAAATCATCAATACGCAGGATCATCCGCTCAATCCCTCCGCCGAAGTAAAGCTGGAGGCATTACGCCGTTGCTTTGAGCAGGGAGAGAGTGTAAAATCAGTAGCAGAAGATATCGGTTACACGAAGTCAAGCATTTTCGCTTGGCGGAAAAAGTATCTCCGGGAGGGAGCGGCTGCGCTGATGAATGAGAAAGTAATCAAACGGAGCCCTTTAAAGGAAGGCTCGACCAGTTCAGATAAAGAGATTGCAGAATTGAAGGCCCAATTATTCGATATGCAGCTTGAAATCGACATTTTGAAGGAAACCATAACAGTATTAAAAAAAGACCCCGGCGCCGACCGGACAGCTCTCAAGAATCGAGAGAAGGCAGTGATCGTCGGCGCTCTGAAGAATAGATACTCACTGCCGCTGCTGCTGAAGAAGATGAAGCTTGCAAGGAGCTGCTGGTATTACCAGCAGAAGGCTTTATCCAGGCCGGACAAATATTCCGTGCTGCGTAAAAGCGTGAAGAAACTATTCAAGGAAAACAAAGAAAGATATGGATACCGTCGAATCTGGGGACTGCTTTTACGGGAAGGAGCTCAAGTTTCTGAAAAAGTGGTCAGGAGGATCATGAAGCAGGAGGAATTGACGGTGAACATCCGCAGGAGGCGGAAATACGACTCCTATCAAGGAGAAATATCACCGGCTCCAGAAAATGTGATAGAGAGGGACTTCCATGCGGATAAGCCGAACCGGAAATGGCTTACGGACATAACCGAGTTTGCCATCCCTGCAGGGAAAATCTACCTGTCCCCTATTGTTGACTGCTTTGACGGCCTGCTGCCCAGCTGGACGATCGGCACCCATCCGGATTCCGGCCTGGTAAACACGATGCTCGATGAAGCCACTGCACAGTTGAATGCCGACGAACACCCTGTCATTCATTCCGACAGAGGAGGGCATTACCGATGGCCCGGCTGGATTGAAAGGATGGAGAAAGCCGGACTGCCCAGATCGATGTCGAAGAAAGGATGCTCTCCGGACAATTCTGCCTGCGAAGGCTTCTTCGGGCGGGTGAAGAATGAGATGTTCTACAATCGAGACTGGTCAGGTATAAGCATTGAGGAATTCAAAGACACGCTCAATGCCTATCTCCTTTGGTACAACGAAAAACGAATAAAGGTATCATTAGGAAATATGAGCCCTAAGGAGTATAGACAGAGTCTTGGACTTGCTGGTTACTAGCCAGTCCAAGAAAATGTCCGCACCCCCAAAGGTGCAAAAAATTGAGTTGTACCAAGAACATATGTAAATATATGTAACATCAATGTGCATTGGTCGAATTTTAGCTCTAACTAGCCATAAGGTTCGCTTCCGAAACGAAATATCAGGTACAACTCCAAAAAGTGAGCAAATGAACCGCTAAAACCGGACCTTGGTGCGTACAACTCTAAAAACTGCACCGAACGAATTTACACACAAAAAAGGGCTTGGCCTGCGGCCCAGTGCCTTGAGGCGTGAAGTGTTTATACGAGCGTAGACAAATATAAGGGGCTAATATATACTTGTTTTAGATGTTTTCATACCGACATCACTTCTTGATAAAGGTTTGCCAAGGTGGAGAATGAAAAACGCAGATAAGAAAAGAGGAGAATATATGTATACATGTGCGATGTGCGCCACGAAAGGCTGTGAAACGGGAAATCTTGACAAGGCGCCGCTGAATTGCCTCTGCAGGGAAGAGGAGCAGGAAGCCGTAAAAGAGCGGTACCTGAATGATGAAAACAAAAAGCTGGCATATTGCTCCGCCCTGACGGAGGCGGAAGGCTATTGCCAAAAGACAAGGCTTGAAGAAATTATGGACTTTGCCCACAGATGCGAATATAAAAGGCTGGGACTGGCTTTTTGCGTGGGACTGGCAAAGGAGGCAAACGTATTATGCAAAATCCTGGCCTGCAATGGTTTTGAGGTGCATTCCGCGGCGTGCAAAAATGGAAGCATCCCCAAGGAGTTTTTGGGGATCAAAGACAGCGAAAAAGTAGTGCCCGGCACATATGAGCCCATGTGCAACCCCATCGGTCAGGCGGTTTTTCTGAATAAAGCGCAAACAGAGTTAAATATCATTCTGGGGCTGTGCGTCGGCCATGATTCCCTGTTTATCAAACATTCCGACGCGCCGGTTACCGTATTCGCCGTAAAGGACCGGGTCCTGGCCCATAACCCGTTGGGCGCGCTCTATCTGTCTGACAGTTATTATCACGGTAAACTGTATCCTCAGAGCAAATAAAACAGCAAGGGACGCCGCTCCCGGGCGCTATCATTCGGCGCTATCATGAGGCCGCATCCGGCTTGGGCGTCGGCGCCGTGTCATGGCCGATCCCAGCCACCATGTACTGATAAAACCCATCCGCCAGATAGTCTCCCATGGCGAGGCTGGCCAGCAGCATCCTTTCAAAGATATCCAGCTCTTTTTCAAATTCGCGGGAACCTGTCGCCACGGCGTCTTGTATAATCAGATTGATATAATTATACAGCAGGGTTTTCCATTGCATTTCATCCCAGAATGGATTCATCTTTGCGTACTGGGCCGCCATAGCATCCGCATTTTCATATAAAAGCTGCGTATAGTAGTCCGCGGTCTCCTGATCCCCTGCCGCCATGGCGTTTCCCAGGGATAAAATATAAAAAATCTGAAGGGAAAATACGTTTAAAAACTCTTCGCTTAAAGGAGCGCCGAAAATCAGTTCGGCCTTTTCCTGAAACCTGTTGGGCAAGCTGTAAAGCTTGTCTGCGATGGCCTGGTCATCGCCGTACTGAGAGAATATCGACGTAAAATAAATCCTTGTAAGGTAAGCAAACTGAGCCATGAGATTTCTCATGCTCTTTGCCAGATTTAAATATCCGATGGATACCATCGGTTCCGTTCCCTGCCTGGCTGTCAGTTCCCTCCGCTGCTTTTTATATTGCATCTCGCCATCTCCTTCTATTGATCCATATATAATATGATTCCGGCAAGAGTTTTGATAAAGGACTCAAAAACGCGGCGGAATGCTCTGCTCAAAGGAGAATAGATTCTCGGGGTCGTACTTTTGCTTGACCCTGATCAGCCGGGGCAGATTGCTTTCAAAGTATGCGCGGGGCCAATCGCGGATTGCGGAGTCGCAGTAATTGCAATATGCGCCCCGTGTGTAAGGCAGCATGGA
The DNA here is from genome assembly GCA_002482405.1 of Firmicutes bacterium UBA7709. The sequence goes on from DLFX01000237.1 coordinate 5,154, forward strand.
TCTGCGAAACCCCTCGATCCATTTGATGTTTTTTTCCGCGTCCGCATCCTGTTGCCAATAGGATTGATAGTGCATCACGAACAGGGATTTGCGATGGGGAAATGCCGTTGCGCTTTCGGGTACCCGGCGGATCTGGCCCCCATAGGCATCGAGGGAGAGCACGTTGGAGGGGCCCGGGGCGGTCTGCAGGTTGCGGATCAGCACGCTGAGAGCTTCATGGGACAGCGGCTCGTAACCGTAGGCGGAGGAATTTTTAAATTTATCCTGCCGCAACGGCGTCCCCGCGAAGAAGCAAACTGCCTCGATCCAGCTGATAGACTGAAATTCGGCAGTCTTTGGGGGAACCGCCTCCTGAAGAGGTTCCAGGAGCTGCCGGAGTTCCTCTTCGGAGCCGACAAACACGCCGTTTGCCCGGAGATCGCCCTGATTCTGCGCGGGCAGAGCCAGGAGAGAGGTAAGGCGGGGATCCGCAAAGGGGGCCCATGTCTGCCAGTAACCTACCACTTTTTCGAGATCGGCAAAGTCCCAGGTTATTCTATAGCGGGAGACATTTCCGATGGGGTGCACGCGGAAGGTAAAGGATGTGACCACGCCGAAGCTGCCTCCCCCTCCGCCCCGGCAAGCCCAGAGGAGGTCGCTGTGCTGTCTGTCATTCGCGCGGATGATCCGGCCCCGGGCTGTGACCATCTCCACCTCAAGGAGGCTGTCGCAGGTCATTCCAAGGAGCCTTGACAACAATCCGTATCCCCCTCCGAGAGTAAGGCCCGATACGCCGACTGTGGGGCAAGTCCCGCCGGGAATGGCCATTCCGTGATTCCAAAGAGTTTCGTAAAGCGGAAGCAAACGGTGTCCCGCCCCGACCTGCGCCGTGCGGTTTTCCGGGTCGATTTGCAGTCTCAGCAGGCAGCTGACGTCGATGACGAGGCCGCCGTTGACGAGGGAATATGCTTCATAGCTATGTCCGCCGCCCCGGATGCGAAAGGGCAGCCGGTGTCTGCGGACCCATAGGATCGCGTTCACCACGTCCCGTTCGCTCTTGCAGTAAACGATGATCAGAGGAAACTTGTTAAAGT
>DLFX01000237.1:6251-14042 GCA_002482405.1 Firmicutes bacterium UBA7709
CATAAAAAAATACCTCCTGTACGCAGGCGAAAATTTATACAATCTATGCGCAAGGAGGAAGAAAAATGTTTTCTACAGATATTTGAAATTCACTCGCGGGCTATATGCAGGCCCTTCGCATCTATACATTCGCTTTACATTTTGCGATGTATTCCGGCGTCAGCTCCACCCGTGTGCCGTCGCCTTTTGCGAGATACCGGAATCCTGCCTGCCAGAGCATCGTCCTGCACGCGGTCACGTCCAGACCCCGGCCTGCGGAGGTATCCGCCTTGGTGTCCCGGGGATTTACTCCGGTTTCCGCGCAGATGCTGTTAGCGCCGCTGACGAGCCCGATATAGTCCGCTTCATGGATGGGGACCCATGGGTAGGGATCGATGGCCATGACGGCCAGCGCGTTGACAGCCGCGATCTGCGCCAGGCGCGAGTTGGTGATCTCGTCTGTAAAGAAAGTGCCGGGAACCGGAGTCCGCTTCATGACGCCTGCGGTATCCAAACCTCTTTCAATGGTCTTGAAGATGTGATCCACCAGCACTTCCGGCGTGTGCTCTGTGCCGATAGGTTCCAGACAGTCCTGGAGCATCAGTCCCGCTTTTAACGCGTTATCCATAGTCTCCTGGCGGCGTTCGGGGCTGATGGTCGTATAAGTGCCCTCGCCGAGGCGGAGGACATGATATGCGCCGTCTGCGCCTGCTTCTTTCAACTTTAGGAATGTCTCGTAATCAGTGTCCCCTATGTTGGTGTACAGCAGCGTCTGGGTCGGAGTGACCTCTCTTGCGATTTTTACCGCGTTGATATAATAGTCCAGATCGAATTTATCCATGGTCATGAGCCACAGGCAGTACAGGTCGCCGTCTTTGGTGAAATCGTATACCTTCTTTCGGATGGTCTCCTCATCCAGGGTGATTTTACCCGTAAAGCCCGTGTGGGATTTTCCGAACGCGCAGAATTTGCAGTCTGCCTCGCAGGGGTACAGCTCCAGGCCGATCTGTCCGAAGAGCAGTCCCGTATTTCCGTTTTTCCGTCGCGAAATGTCGTTTGCCGCGCCCCGGGTAAAGGTCACTTCCGGCGTCGACTCGTGGAACCCCAACAGATAGACACATTCCTCCTTTGTTGGCGGAATGTCTGCGAGAGCGCGGTTTAATATTTCCGATACCTTCCGATCCATTGATTTTTTCCTCCTAAAACTAAATTGTGTCCATTGCGTTAATTGCGCGTGCAGCAGCAGGCACAGGCTTCATCCGATCCGTCTGACGGCTTCCATCCAAACAGTGTCCTGATCTGGCGCAGGCGGCGGTATATGTAACTCAGCGTGTGAATCGTGGATTTCATATTATCCAAGACATGATGCGGTCTTCTTCGCAGTCAGTATATCAGTCATATCGAAAAAATTCAATATGAAATTGAAATGAAGGGAGCGCCCTCTGGGTTCCTTCATTTTTAAGATTGCCAATCCTTAAAATATAAACTCGCTCATGGTCCAGATGCTCAGCACTCCAAAGAGGACCAGCAGCAGAATGGAGACGATCTGCGCGGTTGCCTGCGCCCTTTCTCTCTTCCTGTTTTCAGCTTCTGATTTCTTTGATTCAGCCTCTGCGATCTCAGCCCGGACATCATGCCTGGCCCGCTCCCTGATCGTTTCAGCGTCATAAATTTTCTGATCCTGAAAATCGTCAAACCGTCTCATCCAAAAGCCCCCTTCCGATTTCGAAATATTATAGCGAGAGAAAATGCCTGCCGCCGCTGCTTTACAATATATTGAATTTGCCGGGGGCTTATTCAAAAAAGTGTTGGATTTCCTAATTGCATTGATGTCCAAATAGTGGTAATATCAAGACAACCTGAAGAATAGTTTTTATTGCATAGGAAATATCGATTTCAGGGAACATCGTTTCAGAGCACCAACGATATTTCCCCATGCAACCCACGGAAGGAGGTTTTTTCATGAAAGGAGATCTCAAACTTATTGATTCTTTGAATTCACTGCTTTCCGATGAGTTGACAGCCATTAATCAGTACATCGTTCATTCCGAAANNACGGGCGATCGATGAGATGAAACACGCTGAAAAACTGATCGAAAGAATACTTTTCCTCGAGGGGATTCCCATCGTAAGCGAGCTGAACCGCATCGCCATCGGCAGCGAAATTCCCAAACAGCTTGAAAATGACCGCATAGCGGAAACCGGCGCGATAGCGGCGTATAATGCGGCGATCAAATTGGCGGGGGAAGTCAGCGATTACGCTACCCGTGAAATCCTTGAAAAAATTCTGAACGATGAGGACCGGCACATGGATGAGATCGAAGAGATGGAAGACCAGATCTCGCATATGACGCTTCCGATCTTCTTAACCACCAAGACCAGCTAAACAGGACTGGTTACATATCAAAATTAAACGCAAAGACTTGAGACGTGAAGAATCAAGTCTTTGTTTGCACTTTTCATTGAAATATTGAAATAAAGAGGCCGATATGGAAGAGAATTTTGTAAAAGATCTGCCGAATACCCCTGATATTCAGGAAATGCAGGGAGAAAACGAGGCGCTGGCCAACCGTCTGCAGTCCATGTTTGACCGCCATTCCGCTCTCATGCTGCTCATCGAACCCGTATCAGGGAAAATTGTCGACGCAAACACTGCCGCCTGTAATTTTTACGGCTATTCCAAGGAAGAGCTTCTGAACCTCACCATCATGGATATCAACATGCTGCCCGTAGATGAAACGGAACGCCGCCGCCTCACGCTGTATGAGGAAAAACAGCGGTATTTTCTTTTCCCCCACCGCCTGAAGAACGGAGAAATCCGGTTTATGGACGTCTATACGTCTCCGATTCCCGACGGCGATCATATGCTGCTTTATTCCATTTTCTTTGATGTCACCGACCGGGAGAACTACCGGAATGAGCTGGTCCGTGAACAGGAAATGCTCCGTACGACCTTGGAATCCATCGGCGACGGCGTGGTGACCACCGACGGCAGCGGAGTGATCACCAGCCTCAACAGCGTGGCGCAGAATATAACCGGCTGGAAATGGAAAGAGGCGGAGGGCAGGCCTTTCGCCGACGTATTCCGCCTGATGAACGAGGAGACGGGGCAGCCCGTGGAAAATCTCATCGAAAAGGTGCTGAAGACAGGCCGGATCACCGGACTTGGCAACCACACGGTATTGCGCCGGCGGCAGGGAGAGCTCATTCCCATCGCAGACAGCGCGGCGCCGATCCGGACGGATGACGGAAAAATTTTCGGCGTCGTCATGGTCTTTCGGGACATCAGCAAAGAGAGGGAGCAAAATGAACAGATCCGCTTTCTCAGCTATCACGATTATCTGACCGGCCTTTACAACCGGAGATATATAGAGGAAGCCATGGTCCGTCTGGACGCCAGAAAAAACCTGCCGATCTCCGTCGTCATGGGAGACGTAAACGGACTGAAAATCACCAACGACGTCTTCGGGCACAAGGCAGGGGATTCCCTTCTGAAAAATGTGGTCAAAACTCTTGAGGATAATTGCAGGGAGGGAGACCTTATCGCGCGCTGGGGCGGAGACGAATTCGTCATGTTCATGCCGCGGACGGAAATCCGGGATGCGGAGCAAATCATTCAGAATATCAAACAAAGCTGTGACGAGATCAGCGACAGCGCGCTCAGGGTGAGCCTTTCACTGGGGTGTGCGGTGAAGGAAAAGCCGGAGGAGGATCTGCGGAGCATCCTCCAATTGGCCGAAGAGAATATGTATCACCAGAAGCTTCTGGACGGCAAGAGCTACAGGAACGCCATCATCAACACGCTGCTTGCGATGCTCTATGAAAAGAGCATAGAGACGGAGGAGCATACGGAGCGGCTGGGGATATTCTGCCGGTGCATGGGAAGAAGGCTGCAGCTTTCTTCGAAGGAAATGGACGAGCTGTCGCTGCTGGCGGTACTGCATGATATCGGAAAGGTCGGCGTAAGCCGGCTCATCCTGCAAAAGCCGGATCAGCTTAAGTCCGTCGAGTGGGAGGAAATGAAACGTCATCCCGAAATCGGTTACCGCATCGCCCAGGCGACTCCGGAGCTTGCCATCGTCGCCGATTTCATCCTCTCTCATCACGAACGATGGGATGGAACGGGGTATCCGCGGGGACTGAAGGGAGAGGAAATTCCTCTTGTCTGCCGTATTTTGGCCATTGCCGACGCTTACGACGCCATGGTCAACGACCGCGTTTACCGAAACGCCATGAGCAGGGACGATGCGCTCATGGAACTGAAAAAAAATGCCGGAACGCAGTTTGACCCCCAGATCGTGGAACTGTTTATCGATATGTTCTGTAATACTCCGATCTATTAGAAAATGAGGTGGAGAAGATCCGCCGAAAATGTTGGAGTTCCATTTGGAACGGAAGAAAAGGACTCTGAGGGCTTATTTATCCTTCAGAATATCTAGAAACAGGGCAAGGCCTTGGCGCTGCTTAGGACGCAGGCTTCGGTAGCAGTCTATCAACGCCTGTTCCTCAGCGCACAGAGCGTATTCTTTTACCGCTTCCGGTTTGCGGCGGATATCCGTGCGTCCAAGCAGAAAATCCACCGATACGTCAAAAAAATCCGCGTACTTTTTGAGCGTCTCAATGTCCGGCTGGTAGCCGCCGGTTTCGTAGTTTTGTATCTGAGACTGTGCGACGCCAAATTCATTCGCGAGTTTTTGCTGACTTAGTTTTTTCTCTTCACGCAATAGCCGAAGATTATACATTTCAGCCACCCCCTAATGCACTAATNNACAAAAAGATAGACTTGTTATTTTTAATAAGTTAAACTTATATATGTAGCAAGGTGCTAACCAGGTCCATGCGGATTATAAATTGTGACTGACCTGTGACCTTTATTTGCAATGATACGAATCAAGAGCCGAAGGGCTCTTAAAAAATAGCTTGTTATGTCGAATTTTGTAAATAATTTGTGAATAAATAGATTACTAGCATATTACAAAAGTCGTGCGAAAGGAACAATTCCGGTGTAAATACCCTGCGGCGGGCAACATTATTCTCTGCAGGAGAAAAAGAGGTGAGAAGGGGATTGAAGCAGCGGCAAAAATATTGCTTCCCGGACAGGCTCAAACGGCAGCTCGCCCAGATATCGCGTCACCCTGTTACCGTCGTTGAAGCGCCCTCCGGATTTGGAAAAACAACCGCCGTCAGGGAATATTTGAAGGAGAACCGTCCTGCCGGAGCTTGTGAATACTGGTACACATGCCTGGGAGAGTCATCCCCTATGGCATGGCTGGGCATCTGCGACCTGTTTTCCAACATCGAGGTCAAAGTTGCGGATGATCTTAAAAATTTGAAAATGCCCACGCTGGATACATTGTTTTATATGAAGTCGTATCTCGCAGACATCCGCTGCCCGGAGGAAACCTATTTAATAGTAGATAACTATCAGCTTGTCAATTGCAGCATCCCCCGGGAGCTGATCAGCGTTTTTTCCATGCACGGAGATCCAAATCTGCATATGATATTTATTACCCAGCCGTTGGAGGCTGAGAAGCTGGGCTCTGCTCACAATAACAACACTTATACCATCGGCGCTTCCGCTTTCTTCTTTGACAGGAAGGATACTGCGAGGCTGTTCCGCATGGGGGGACTCCATATCACGGACGATGAGATGGAGAAGGTATTTATGAGTACGGAAGGCTGGGTAGCCGCCATACGCCTTCAAATAATCAGCTTTATGGAGACAGGCTCGTTTACCTCTGCCGCCGGTATCGAGCAGCTTGTGGAAAACGCCATATGGAACCATCTTGCGCCCCAGGAAAAAGATTTTTTGCTGTCCGTTTCGGTGATGGACAGCTTCACGGAGCGCCAGGCGGCCATTATGATGGAGCAGGATATCCTGTCTGAAAAAATTCAGGAGCTTCTCAGAAGCAATGAGTTTATAAGGTACCTTCCGGATAAGCACATATATATTATACACAGTATTCTGCACGATTATTTGAGAAACCGATTCGATTATTTTACGGATGAGAATTATAAAAACCGTACCTATTATAAAGCGGGATATGCATGCTCGTCCAACGCACAGTACTATTCTGCCTCTATATTCTTCTATAAAGTGAAAGATCTTGACGCGATCTTTTCCCTGCCCTTCAGCCGTGAATATCTGGATAATCAGAGAGGCCAATATCCGTCGGACTTCATTGAAGTATTGATCCATGAATGTCCGGAGGACATCTTGCGGAAACATCCCTTTACCCTGCTTGTCTTTGGGTATCATACCCTTGCTCACGGACAGATCCAGGCATGCAAGGAGATACTCCGGGTTCTTGCTTTAACGGTTCGGGAGGGAAAGGGGTTTTCTCAGGAAGAGCTCAGGAGGATAAACGGCGAGTATAAGCTTTTGGCGTCAATGCTGGAATTTAACCATGTCGGAAAGATGCATGAAGGGCAGATGGAGGCATGGGAGATCCTGGGGGAACCCTCGACTCTGGTAAAAGCCAACACGCCCTGGGTGTTCGCCACAACCTCCGCCTTGAATATATTCTGGCGCGAATCCGGCAAGCTGGAAGAGGAACTGCTTGAAATGGATACGTTTTCCCCTTCATACTTTAAGTTGACCGACGGGCATGGATCGGGCTCCACGCACCTGATGCGCGCGGAAGCGATGCTCATGCGGGGCGAGGACGACGAGGCTGAGATTTTATGCCACAAGGCCCTTTATGAAGCCCGCGGGTATAGGCAGACCGGGATCTGCATTTCCATAGAGCTGGTCCTTGCCCGCATCGCCATTCTGCGGGGGGATGTTGAGGGATATTTTCGCGCAACCAGGGAACTCCAAGGCTATGCGAAAGAAAATTCCAGCCTGTATGTCTTGCGCATGATCGAACACAGCATGTCCATTATCAGCCTTGTGTTGGGTGTTCACGATTATGTCGCCCCCTGGCTCTATGATATGGAAAATCTGAAGGAAGCGGTATATGCTCCGGTGGTTCCCTTCGCACAGGTACTTCATTTAAAGCTTCTGCTGATGGAAAAGAGATATAATGAATTTTACGGAGTTTGCCAATGCGTGATGGACACTTCCGGAAATCCCGCCGAAAATATCAAATACAGGATGCCTCAAGTATATCAGCTCATCCTCCTCGCCGCGGCAAAACGAAACAAGGGAGATCATGCGGGAGCGCAAAAATACCTGAAAGAGGCCCTTGAGGCGGCGCTGCCGGATCAGATTTACCTTCCCTTTGCCCAACAGGAGCGCATGGAGGACTTTCTTTTCGAAATGAGTATACGTCCCTGCGGATTTCTCTCCACAAGAGATAAGGCTTTTGCGGATCTGTCGGCGCTTTGCAGGCGGCAGCAGAGGGGCGTTTGCGCGATAAAAAAGGCGATTCACCAGGAAAAGTCTCCACTGACGCCGAGGGAAAGGGAGATTGCCCTCCTTGCAAAAGAGCGGCTCAGGGCCCGGGAGATCGCCGATAAGCTGTACATATCCGAAATGACGGTAAAAGCGACCCTCAGGAGCGTGTACAGCAAACTCGGAATTCATTCAAAAATAGAATTAGATTTGATTGAATTTTGACGAAAAAGCTAATTTATCGGTTGAATTTGACGAAAAAGCTCAATTTACCACTTAAATAGGTATGAACCAATCCGTAATCTGCTGTATTATTTTTGCAGTAGATTATTTTTTTAACTCATGGGATGCAGTTCTGAAAGGAAAGGCATTATGTGGAAATGGAAAGACAGGCTCCTTTCCGGCAGAAAGAGGCTGGAGCAGGAGCAGAGGCAAAACGCCGCATTGGTTCAGAGGCTTCGGGCTATGTTTGACCA
>DLFX01000237.1:14064-29883 GCA_002482405.1 Firmicutes bacterium UBA7709
CCAGGACCGGAGAACTTCTGGAAGCCAATCCTGCCATATTAAATTACTTTGGATACACGAGGGAAGAGGTGATCGGCCGAAGGGTCCAGGAATTCAACCTCTTACCTCCTGAAATACTGGATGAAAAGTTTAACAGTGAAATAAACGGAGTTTTGTTTTCCGCCGCTCCCCATATCCTCAGAAGCGGGGAAACAAGGCTTTTTGACGCATATGCATCGGTCATTTTAGACGGAGGGAGCAGGCTGCTCTATGCCATATTATTCGATGTGACCGACAGGGAGAAGTACCGGAGCGAGATGCTGCACGAAAGAGAACTGCTGAGCACCACGCTGAAATCCATCGGGGACGGCGTGGTCACGGCAGACGCCCTGGGTATGATCACCAGCATAAACAGCGTCGCGGAGAAATTGACGGGCTGGAATAGCGGCATGGCAATGGACAGGCCTTTTACGGACGTGTTTATCCTGCGGAACGAATACACCGGAGCGACGGTTGAAAACCCCATTCGCAAGGTGCTTGAAACGGGGCGCGTAATCGGTCTCGCAAACCACACGGAGCTGGTAAACAGACACGGGGAATGCATACCCATCGCAGACAGCGCGGCGCCCATCAGGATGGAAGACGGACGGATATTCGGCGTTGTCATGGTGTTCCGCGACGTCAGCGACGAAAAGGAGCACAACCGGCAAATCGAATTTTTAAGCTTCCATGATTCTCTGACCGGACTTTATAACAGGAGCTACATGGAAAGAGCTCTGAGCCGTTTGGATACGGCGGAGAATTTGCCGATTTCCGTGGTCATGGGAGATGTCAACGGGCTGAAGCTCACAAACGATGTTTTCGGACATAAAGCGGGGGATGCCCTGCTGTGGAATGTGGCTAAACTCCTCGAGGAAAGGTGTAAAGCGGGAGATATCATCGCCCGCTGGGGAGGAGATGAATTTGTTATTTTCATGCCCCGGACCGATCAGAACACAGCGGAGGAATTCATTCAAAACTTAAAAAGCGCCCATATCGGCATCAATGGAAGCAACTTGCGCCTCAGCCTGTCTCTTGGCTGCGCAACCAAAGATTCGGAGGATCAGAGCCTCCCGGATGGACTGCGGGAAGCCGAGGAATCCATGTATCACCAGAAACTTCTGGACGGCAAGAGCTATCGGAATGCGATTCTCAACACCCTGCTTGCCACCCTTTACGAAAAGAGCAATGAGACGGAAGAGCATTCAAAACGGCTGGAGCGGTATTGCCATTCCATCGGCCGGCAGTTCCGGCTTTCATCAAAAGAGATGGACGAGCTTTCCCTGCTTGCGCTCCTGCATGATATCGGCAAGGTCGGCATCGATTCAAATATTCTGAAGAAAACAGAGGCTCTTACATCCGCAGAGTGGGATGAGATAAAACGCCATCCTGAGATCGGCTACCGCATCGCTCAGGCCACGCCGGAGCTGGCGGTGGTAGCGGATTTGATACTGTCCCACCATGAGCGCTGGGATGGAAGCGGTTATCCGCGGGGATTGAAGGGCGCGGAGATACCGCTTCCCTGCCGCATCCTGGCGGTGGCCGACGCATACGACGCGATGATGAGCGACAGAGAATACAGAAACGCCATGAGCAGAGAAGACGCTGTTTACGAGCTGGAGAAAAACGCGGGAACGCAATTCGAGCCCGGTATTGTAAAATTTTTTGCCGGGGCTCTGCGAAAGTATACAGAATAAAAATAAAAAGGAGTGAGTGTGTTGCTGAAATCTTTTTCCATCAAAACAAAGTTAGTGATTCTGGTTGTCATTCCGCTGCTTGCGGCTCTGGCCGTAACCTACATCGGGTTTCACTATGTAGACCGGATCAGCTCTAATCTGAAGGGAGCTCTGTATGATGAGGGGTTCCAAAACATTTCGCTGGTTTTGAACGCCGACAGGGATTTTTATCAGGCCAAGGAGTGCATAGACGACCTCATCATCCAGAATTATCAGGGCCTTCTGACCGAGGATTCCAAAAAGGAGCTGCTGGCCGGCGTGGATGAAAATGTCGGTCAGACCGGCGACCGCCTGAAACAGGCCAACGATATTCTGTCTCAGGATAAGGAGAAGTGGGGGAAGCTCAAGAGTGAAACCACCGGCAAGACGGTCTTTGAACACTATGCCGACTTTGAGGATAAACTTGCGGCGTGGTCCAAGATGACGGATGATGTCGCAAATACATATGCAACATCCGAGAAATGGGAGGCTTCCTTCAATGACGCGCGGGACGACATAAACGCGATGGGCGAGCTGATCGAAGCCGGCATTCAGCAATCCATTGCCGCCGAGGGTGCGAATAAGGCCGCTATGGAGAGAATGATGGTGATCATCGACATCATCGTCTTAGTGGTGGTCGCCCTTTTGGCCGTTTTCATCATCGGGTCGATTACCGGGCCGATGAAAAAGACCGTCGAAATGCTTCAGGAGTTGGCAAAGGGGCACTTTGGCAGACGGCTCGATCTGGGCCGGAAGGATGAAATCGGAGTGATGGCGGATACCCTGGACCTTTATGCAGAGGGTATAAAGATGAACGTACTCGGTGCAATGAAGAAGATCGCCGGAGGCGACCTCGACATTGAAATAAATTCCGACGATCCTGAGGATGAGGTCAGCCCCACGATGAAGACGACGGTTGAAACGCTGAGGGCCTTGGTGAAAGAAGCCCAGATGCTGGCGGAAGCCGCGGTGGAGGGCAGGCTGGAAACCAGAGGCGACGCGGAGAAATTCCAGGGCGGATACAGGGAGATCATATCCGGAATAAACGGCACCCTGGACGCGATCTCAAAGCCGCTGGACGTAGCAAAGGATTTCATCGTCTCACTGGCGGGGGGTACGCAGATGGACATGATCCCCGACGCGGACAGCTACAGGGGTTATTACGGCGACCTGATCGGAAGTCTCAACAGCGTATTGGGCTCTCTCCTGAACATGCTCTCCGAAATCGGAGGCTTGACGGAAGCGGCGACCGAAGGAGACCTGGGGCACCGCGCCGATATTTCCAAACTGAAGGGCGGATATGCGTCGCTGGTTCAGGGCATCAACGATACTCTGGACGCCATCATCGGACCTTTGAACATGACGGCGGGCTACATCGAGCAGATCGGAAGGGGAGAGATTCCCGAGAGGATCACGGAAGAGGCGAAGGGAGACTTCGACGGCATCAGAAACAGCATCAACTCCTGCATCGACGGTCTGGGCGGCCTGGCGGAGGGGAACGAAGTCCTCGGCAGAATGGCTGTGAACGACTACACGAGGAAAGTGGAAGGCAGGTATCAGGGGATCTACGCGCAGATCGCAGAGTCCGTCAATGAGGTCAACGACAGGACAAACATGGTAATCCACGCGATTCAGAACATGGCGGTGGGAGAGTTTGGACAGCTCGAGGAGTTCAAAAGGATCGGGAAACGGAGTGAAAACGATATTCTGATGCCCGCGTCCATCGGCATGATGGAGAGCATAAAAGCGCTGGTGGATGAAGCCGCCATGCTGTCGGCCGCCGCGGTGGAAGGAAATCTTTCAACGAGGGGCGACACGGAAAAGTTCAGGGGAGAGTATGCAAATGTGGTAAGGGGAGTAAACGACACCCTTGACGCGGTCATCGCTCCGGTGAACGAAGCAAGGAAGGTGCTGCAGGAAATGGAGCGGGGAAACCTTCATCAGAGGATGGAAGGGGACTACAGAGGAGACCACGCAGCCATCAAGACGGCGATGAACGGGACGATCCAGAGCCTCAGAAGCTATATCGAGGAAATTTCCAGCGTGCTGACGGAAATCAGCCGCGGAAATCTGAACCTTTCCATCACAGGGGACTACAAAGGAGATTTTGTAGAGATCAAAGATTCGCTGAACAACATCATCGGCTCTCTGAACCAGGTGATGGGGGATATCAGCGAGGCGGCGGAGCAGGTGGCTTCCGGATCAAAGCAGGTATCTGACGGCAGTCAGGCCCTCTCCCAGGGGTCTACGGAACAGGCAAGCTCTGTTCAGGAGCTCAACGCTTCCATCACGGAAATCGCTGCCCAGACAAAACAGAACGCGGTGAATGCAAACCAGGCAAGCGACCTGGCGCGGGGGGCGAGGGACAACGCGGAAAAGGGCAACGCCCAGATGAGAGACATGCTCAGATCCATGGCCGAGATCAACGACTCCTCCGCCAATATCTCGAAGATCATCAAGGTCATTGACGATATTGCGTTCCAGACCAACATCCTGGCGCTGAACGCGGCCGTAGAGGCGGCCCGGGCAGGCCAGCACGGCAAGGGCTTTGCGGTGGTGGCCGAGGAGGTAAGGACCCTTGCGGCGAGAAGCGCGGCGGCAGCCAGCGAGACTACGGAGCTCATCGAAGGCTCCATCAGCAAGGTGCAGGCCGGCACGAAGATAGCCAATGAGACGGCGTCCGCCCTGACAAATATCGTGGAGGAAATCGAAAAGTCGGCAAGCCTCGTGGAAACCATCGCGGAGGCTTCCAACGAACAGGCTACCGGAATATCTCAGATCAACAACGGAGTCGACCAGGTCGCCAAGGTCATTCAGAACAATTCCGCAACTGCCGAGGAGAGCGCCGCCGCAAGCGAGGAGCTTTCCGGTCAGGCGGAGCTTCTGAAGGAGATGATGGGCAGGTTCAGGCTGAACGGCAGATCGGCAGCCCCGGCCAGGCTTTTGGAGGGCAGAGTCCGCGCAGGAGAAAAAACCCTCTCTGAGCCAGCAGATAAAATAGATTTGAGGGATGGAGCTCTTGACAAATATTGATGTGTAGATAGCTTTTGTTCTCTTATTATGCGCGCCAGGGCCGCTTTAGAGAGTTCCCCAAAACCCTCGGATGATAAAAAATATCCACAGATGATAAAAAATTTCCTGGCGCGCATAAATCAGGAGCTGGGCAGAAGCGATTTCTCAATCGTTTCCGCCCAGCTCCTTTTGTCTTTCAATTAATTGGCCTCGCCCGGGTCCTTTTGTCCTTCGATCAATTGCCTTCTCCCGGGTCCTTTTGTCCGTCAATAAACCATTGGATCAATCTTCCGGCGATGCTGTGACTTCCGGGCCGTTCCGGAAGGCCGGCGACGCTGAAGAAGTCCGCCTCGTCGATTTCCACCCCGTCGGTCGTTACTTCTCCGCTCTCGTATTCCGCGGTAAGCCCTATCATCAGGGAGTCAGGAAAGGGCCATGGCTGACTCGCAAAATATCGAATGTTTTTTATCTTGATTCCGGTTTCCTCATACACCTCGCGTTTGGCGCAGGCTTCAATGGATTCCCCCGGCTCCATAAACCCGGCGATAGTGCTGAACCAGCGCTCCCGGAAACCCTTGTTGTGGGCGAGGAGCAGTTTATCCTCTTTTACCACCGCGATGATGATGGCGGGGGATATCCTGGGATAGATCACATTCCCGCAGGAAGGGCATCTTCTTGCCCTTTCGGCGTTGTCTTTCAGAGTCGGTCCGCCGCAGACGCCGCAATACCTGTTTTGTCTGCTCCAGCCGGCAAGGTGCACCGCCCTTGAAGCGACCAGGCCCATATTTTCTCCGATCCTGTCATACATCGTCCTGAGGCTTTGGAAAACCATGCCGTCGGGAATGGAGGCGGAGGGTTCCCAGGGAAGGAAGAAACAGTGGAAACCGTCTATGGCCCCAAGGTATTCGACGTCTTCGTTTTCGAGAAGGTCTGAACCAAAATCGTTCAGGTCGGGGAAAACCACCTCGTCTTCCGCCGCCCCCTTCTTTACAAGCAATTTGTCGGCGTCTGCCGCAAACACGACGGAGTGGGCGATATCACCTGCGGGGAGATCCTGCGACGGGATATATCTTTCGTAAATACTGCTGAATAACATAATGCGTTGCCTTTCTTTTTGTCTCTGTGCGTCCTTTGAGCGCGCCCTTTAAGTATAGCTGTTTTTTCTTGAAATTAAAAGAATAAAGTAATAAAATGGACTAAATCAAGATACAGAGCTGTTACTATTCACGGCCAATGTGGCCGCATAAACGCGCTATTCTGCTTAAAATAACCATCTGAAACGCAAGGAGGGCCCTATGAACAACGCAAAAGAGTACGACTCGAAGTTTACCAGATTCCATGATCTGATGAGGTTTCGTGTGAGAGAGATACTGCTGGTATCGACCCCTTACGATTCCTTTGTCCTGGAGGAGGACGGCCATCTTTCCGACAAGATATTCAGCGAATATCTTGATCTGAACCTGCAGTTTGTCCCGAGGATCGCCCACGCGTCCTCGGCGGAAGAAGCCTTTGAAGCGCTGAAGAACCGCACTTACGACCTTGTGATCACGATGCCGCGAATCAGCGACATGAACCCGTTGGAGTTCAGCAAGCGCGTAAAGGAGGCTTATCCCGAGAAGCCGGTGGTGATGCTGACCTATGAGACTCTGGACAATGAGACCCTCAGCGCGATCCGGGAGGTGCAAACCATCGACAGAGTGTTCGTCTGGTCCGGCAACAGCCAGATCCTTCTTGCCATCATAAAATATGTGGAGGACTTGGGCAACGTCGAAGAAGACAGTGAGCAGGGCGTTCAGGTGATCCTGGTGGTGGACGATTCTCCCGGCTATTATTCTCAGTTTTTACCGTTGATCTATACGGAGATCATGAAACAGACCCAATATCTCATTTCCCACGCGGTCAACGACTTTCACCGTCTGCTGAGGATGCGGGCGAGGCCCAAGATCCTGCTGGCGACCACCTATGAAGAGGCTGTGGAAATCATCCATAAGTACAGGAGCAACCTGCTGGGGGTGATTTCCGATATCGGTTTTTTAAAGGACGGGAGCGTTTATGCCGAAGCGGGGCTGGAGTTGGCTGAAATGGTCAGGGAGGAAATTCCGGACCTCCCGGTCCTGCTGCAGTCCGAGGAGACAGAAAGCATTAGAAAAGCCAGGAAGCTGGGGTTGAGATACCTGGACAAGAACTCGCCCAATCTGATGAAAGAGCTTCGCAATTATATTCTGGACAGCTACAGCTTCGGGGAGTTCGTGTTTCGGAACGCCCGCGGAGACATCATTTCTACGGCCTCCGATATTTCCGCCTTTGAGCGGGCGATTCAGGTCTTGCCCGAGGGGAGCCTCGCTTATCACGCGGAGCACCATCATTTTTCCCGCTGGTTCCGGGCCAGAACGGAGTTCGAGGTGGCCGACAGCCTGAGGGAGAAAGAATCGGGAGCGTCAGCCAATATCAGGGAATTCAGGGAGTTTATCTTCGAGTGCCTCGACAGCATTTTCAGAAGCTATCAAAAAGGGACCATCATCGATTTCGGGCTCTCCAAGATGACCTTTNNTGACAATTCATTTGTCAGGCTGGGAGGCGGTTCTCTGGGTGGAAAAGCCCGGGGCGTCGCATTCTTCCGATCCCTCATCATGAATTCGGACCTGCAGAAGAAGTATCCCGGCGTCAAGCTTAAAATTCCCAGCTCCTTTGTGATCTGCAGCGAGGTCTTTGAAGCGTTTATGTCTATAAACGACCTTTACGATATCGCGGTCAACTCAAACAATGAAAAGGAAATCGCCAGGCGGTTCCTCAACGCCCGCCTGCCCGACGCCATCGTCGATAACCTACAGGTGCTGATCGAAGAGATCGACTACCCGCTGGCGGTGCGCTCCTCAAGCATCCTGGAGGACTCCCAGGTCCTTCCCTTCGCGGGAATTTTCAAGACCTACGTCATCCCCAACTGCGATGCTAACCCCGCCTTCAGGTTCAAACAGCTGGAGGACGCGGTAAAGCTCATCTACGCCTCGGCCTTTTACCAGTCCCCCAAGGGCTACGCCAAAAGCGCGGATGTGCGCATCGAGGACGGGCTGATGTCCGTGCTGATTCAGCAGCTGGTGGGAGAGGCTCACGGGGACCTGTTTTACCCCGCCATATCGGGCGTCGCCCAGACCTATAACTATTATCCCTACTCCTACATGAAGCCGGAGCAGGGCATCGTAAGCCTTGCACTCGGGTTTGGGAAAGCCATCGTGGACGGCGGCAAGGTTTACAGCTTTTCGCCGGCATATCCGAAGATGAATCCCCCCTATGGGTCCCCCAAGGAATTCATGGAAAATACGCAGTCGCGCTTTTATGCCCTTGACCTGAGCGAATCCTCCCGGCAGCTCGCCATCGACGACGGGGTCACTTACAAGATCATCGGATTTGAGCGGGCGGAACAGGATAAAAGCCTGCAGCTGGTCGCCAGCACCTATCTGAGGGAAAATGACATGATCATGGATACCTTTGCGGTAGACGGCCCCAAGATCGTCAATTTCGCCTCTGTCCTGAAGCAGAATTCCTTTCCGCTGGTGGACATCATCAAGGATATTTTTACGATGGCAAAGGACGCGTTTGGGTCCGATGTGGAGATCGAATTTGCGGTCAACATCCCTGTAGAAAAGGACGGACTCCCCGAATTCTACTTCCTGCAGATCCGCCCGATGGTGGTGGGCAGGGAAGCCCGGGAGGTAAAGATCGAAGATTACAATACCGAAAACCTGATCTGCACCAGTCCTCACATCATCGGAAACGGGGTTTACAAGGACATTTCAGATATCATCTTTGTGGATCCCGACCGGTTTGAACTGAGCAAGACAAATGATATCGCGTCGGAAATCGGCGAATTGAACAAGCTGCTGGAGAAAGAGGGGCGCAAATGCGTCCTGATGGGCTTCGGCAGGGTGGGGACATCCGACCCGTGGCTTGGAATTCCGGTGTTCTGGTGGCAGATGTCCCAGACGAAGGTGGTGGTGGAGGCGGATCTCGGGGACCTGGTGGTGGAGCCGTCGCTGGGAAGCCATTTCCACCACAATCTGACCTCCTTGAAGATGGGATATTTCCACATCGGGAAAAAGCCCGGAGAGGTGGAACGGATCAACTGGGACACGCTGAAAAAGGCCTCAGTTGTCCGGCGGACCGAGCACGTAACTCTCGCCCGGTTTGAAAAGCCCCTGGTCATCAAAATAGACGGTCAGAACAACCGCGGCGTCATTCTGAAGCAGTGACAGGACGCCGAAGGATAAAACCCGGTGCGGGCATAGGGTGCAGATAAAGAGAGTTTGACGGTTGGTGCGCTTAAGCGCATCAAGCGCACCGGTCTGCTCAAAATTCCGAGTATGGAGCAGCCAATCGCACCGACGTGTTCAAAAATTCAGGCATGGAGTACACTTTTAAGGCTTTATGCCTATAAGAGCCGGAAAAAGTGCGCCATACTTGATAATATGAGCAAAATGTTACTCCATGCTCGAGATTTTGAACAAAGCGAACGGCATAGCTGCTCCACGCTCGCTTTTTTGAGCAAAACTAAATCGGCGGCGCAGAGTTTAACCTTGCGCCGCAAAGTTTAACCTTGCGCCGCAACGTCACAGCGATAAGCTCTGCGCCGCATCAGCACGGCATCAGCTCAGTGACAGTCAACTTTATTCGAATGGGAAGCGGATGTCGAGGCCGAGGCTGTCCCGGACCTCAATGAATTCCTTCTGTACGGCGTCCCCTACCGGGACGCCCTTGTCCTTTCGTTCCAGCCAGGCGAGATATTCCTTCTCTCCGGCGGTATAGATCCTGCTTTCTCCCGGCGCCAGAGCTGAGGCCCGCAGCGCTCTCAGGATATCGCCGGCGGTCTTTTTGAAGCTTTCCGCTCCAAGAAACGCTTCCGTGTCGATGGCGATGAAGAAGTGCCCCAGGTGATAGGGAACCTTTTCTCCATGCCCGCCGAGGCCGGTGAGCATTTTCATGTAGCTTCCCGCCTGGAGCGCGGCGGACAGGATCTCCACCACCGTCGCGTATCCGTATCCCTTGTAGCCCGCGAGTTCCTCGCCGATACCGCCGAGAGGCGCCAGGGCGGCGGTCTCCTTTACCAGGGCGTCCAGGATTTCAACGCTGTCGGTCATAGGCTTTCCGTCGTGGCCGATGACCATTCCGGCAGGCGTCTCCTTTCCTTCCCTGGCGAAGTATTCGATCTTGCCGCGCTGGGTGATGCTGGTGGCGCAGTCCAGCATAAACGGAAACTCCTCGTCGGTGGGAAGTCCGAAGGTGATGGGGTTTGTGCCCAGCATGTTTTCCACCCCGAAGGTAGGCGCGATAGACGGCCGGGCGTTGGTTCCCGTGATGCCGATCATGTTTTCTTTCGTGGCCATGGATGCGTAATATCCCGCGATGCCGTAGTGGGTTGAATTTCTCGCCGCGACCATTCCCATGCCGTACTTCCGCGCCTTTTCAATGGCCATAGACATGGCTTTGTGACCCACGACCATTCCCATGCCGTCATGACCGTCCACTACGGCGGTGGTGGGCGTCTCCCTCAGGATCTCAAACTCGGTGACGGGCTTCTGTATGCCCGCGTTGATCCGGTCGATATAAATCGGTTTAAAGCGGTTGCAGCCGTGGCTTTCTATCCCTCTCCGGTCGCTTTCCATCAGAACGTCGGCGCAGATTTGCGCCTCGCTCCGGGGCACGCCGATTTTCTCAAAGGCCGAGGTCATAAAGCTTCCGATCAGCTCCCATGATATATAGGGTCTGGTTTCCATAAAGGTATCCTCCATATCTAAATTTTTGCTGCCAAATAGAATTACGTAAATTATAACTCATTCGCAGGGAATTTTCGACAATTACGGGTATAAAACAGACAATAAGAATTAACATAGAAATAAAAAAGCGGGAGGAAAAACTATGCTGAATATCGGATGTCACCTGTCCGTTTCCAAGGGATTTGCACATATGGGAAAGGAAGCGCTGGACATCGGCGCCAACACCTTTCAGTTTTTTACCAGAAACCCCCGGGGCAGCAAGGCAAAGGCGATTGACGAAAAGGACGTAAAAGAAATGTTGAGGATCGCCGGGGAGAACGGTTTTGCGCCGTTGCTTGGACATGCTCCATACACCCTGAACCCCAGCGCGGCCGGGGGCAGGACGAGGGAGTTTGCCCTTGAGGTTTTAGCGGACGACCTGGTTCGGATGGAGAACCTTCCGGGCAATTTGTACAATTTTCATCCCGGATACCTCGTGGGGCAGAACCCCGAAGATGGAATCGACAGGATTGCGGAAGCGTTGAACTCCATATTGACGCGGTCCCAGACCACCACTGTGCTGCTGGAAACCATGTCCGGCAGGACGGGGGAGATGGGAAGCGCCTTTCAGGATATTAGACGGATCATTGAAAAGGTAAAGCTCGATCAAAAAGTCGGCGTTTGTCTCGACACCTGCCACGTGTACAGCGCGGGGTACGATATCGTCGGCGATCTGGACGGAGTTCTGGATGAATTCGACAGAGAAGTAGGGCTGGAAAGACTCCGGGCCATCCATCTGAACGACAGCAAAAATCCTTTGGGAAGCCACAAGGACCGCCATGAAAAAATCGGGGAGGGGTCCATCGGACTGGAAGCGTTTCAAAATATGATCAATCATCCGAAGCTCCGCCGGCTGCCATTCTTTCTGGAAACGCCCAACGAACTGCCTGGATATGCCCATGAAATCCAGCTCCTCAGAAGTCTCTATAAAAACGAATAGAGGGCCGGGGTTTATTTTCGCTTCATGCCGCGGATGACTGCTTTCGCGTCCTGATCCACCCGGAAGGATTCCAGGATCTTCTGGAGCGCCTTGTTATATGTGAAATCGTCCAGGCGGCAACTCTTAAGATAAGCCATGGTTTTTTCAGGGTATTTCACATAGCAGACGGAAATGAGCCAGGCCGCGCCCATCTTTACGTAATACCCCTCGTGGTCAACCTTGTCCAGGTTTTCGATCACGCGGTCGATGAAGCCGTCGGTGATGAAGTGACCGAGCATCATGATCAGAGCAAAGCGGATCTCGAATTCTTTTTCCGAGTCCAGATAGGGCTGGATAAAATCCCAAACCAGCTGGGGCTGCTTTTTCGCGACCTTCAATCCCGTGCAAAAGCTGTCGCATACTCCCCAGTTGGATATTTTCGGAACAAACTGCGCGACGTAGCCCAGGAGCTCTTCCAGGTCCGCCTTTGCGTATCCGATCACAAGACCCTGCAGCAGGATTTCTTCGTGATACTCATCCTGTGCGCCCGCCAGGTATTCCCGCCAATCGCCCTTGGCGATTTCCTTGGCCATCGTTCTAAGCAACGGAAGGCGGACACCCAGAATCCGGTCCTCTCCAGGTATCAGGCCGCTGTGAAACTGTCTGTATTTCTCATCCGCCAGGGCGGAAAGTCGTTCTCTTATCGCATCGTTTCCATTTCTTCTTGTATTTGTATTGGCCATAGATTCTCCTCGATTGATTATGGGTTTTTCTCAGCTATTCTCCCCGGCTATCTTTGAGTATTTATACAGGTAGATCCGGCGCATCCCGAGACATTCCCAGGGCTTGATATATTGCGGACGGCCGAAAGCGGAAGCTGCAAAATAGGCTTTGCAGTTTTTTCTTACGATCATGCTGGCCGCTTCTGCGTCCCTTTGGCAGGGTCCCCAGCAGACCGCGCCGAGATCCTTTACCATGACCGCGGAAACGTGCCCCAGGGACGGGAAGATATGCCTTGTGTCATTTTTCACCGTCTTTATCCTCGTTCCAACGATCTGGGCAAAATCGTCAAGCAGCGGCTTCATGACGGAGCCGAGCTTTGAAAAACGCACTACGTCGGGATCGGTATTGAGCAGGATATAGCCTTTTTTTCCCGAGGCCTCCCATGCCGCCCCCAGAGCTCTCTCCTCATCGGTAACGGGCCTGGCCTCGCCAGTAAGGGATCTGATGGAGTCGGGATTTTCTATATCGATGAGACCGCCGTTTTCATTGATAAAGTCTCCGCTCGCAATTTCCAGCTGATGCGACGCTTTAAAGGCGCCCTCGTAATTTTGGCCGAAGCAGAGGACTCCGTGGTGCGACAGTATGATGGCGTGGCTCTCTGAGATCTCCAGCGCGTCGGATACGTTCCGGATCAGGGCTTTCGTACCGGGTAGGGCGTATTTCGCGCACAGGACGGTTTTTCCAAGCTCGGAGAAAGATAGGGAAGGCCGGAAGTAATTCAAACCTGCCGCAGACAGGGCGGAGGAATTTTCCTGATGGGTATGGATCACGAAATTCATATCCGGGCGGAGCCGATAGACCGCTCCGTGAACTCCCTTTTCCGAAGAGGGCGTTATGCTCCCCTCCCAGCTTAAATCCTTTATTTTTACCTCTACGATGTCGTCGGCCGTCAGCGTCTGGTATTCTCTTCCGCTGGGGGTGATGGCAAAGGTCTCTTCGTCGATGCGGCAGCTCACGTTGCCCCAGGTACGGGCGATCAGCCCCGACCGTACAAGCTCCAATCCTGCCTTGACCACCAGGCTTTTCGCTTCACTTCGCTCCATTTTCTGCACCTCTTTTGCACAAGTCGATTTGAAAAATACTTGCTGAACAATAACATTAAAAGATATAATTATATAATAGTATTGAATCCTGTTTACAGAACCATATTACATGGTATTATATCATAACAATGGCCCCAGGATGATTCAATGATTCCTACCTTGCGGCAACGGCCTTCGGCCTCCGACTCGCTTTGCTCGNNCTTTGCTCGCTGCTGTCCGTTTTTCCATTGCAGCTAAAGCTGCGGAAAAAAGGCAACGCCGCATTTAACGGTGGAATCATTATATCATAATATTACGGCGGTAAAACAAAAAAGGATATGAAAACGGAGGGTTTATGAGAGGGAAGGTTTGTCTGATCCACACTGGAGGAACTATCGGCATGGCGCGGAGCCCCCATGGGTACGCGCCGAAAAAGGGATTTCTGGAATCCATACTGTCCGGGATTAACGAGCTGAAATCGGAGGAAATGCCGGAATTTGACCTTGTGGAATACGACCCACTGCTGGATTCATCCAACATATCCGTCCGGGAATGGGTCAAGATCGCTCAGGACATCAAGGAGCGGTATGAGCAATATGACGGCTTTGTGATCCTTCATGGGACGGACACCATGGCATATACGGCTTCCGCCCTCTCCTTCATGCTGGAAGGGCTGGCGAAGCCGGTGATTCTGACCGGCTCTCAGATTCCCCTGTGTGAAATTCGCAACGACGGCAGGGACAATCTGATTACATCTCTCATGCTGGCCGGAAATTATCACGTTCCTGAGGTCTGCCTGTTTTTCGGCAACGAGCTTTACAGGGGGAACCGCGTCACCAAGGTGAGCTCCGACGAGCTGATTGCCTTTGGTTCTCCCAATTACCCGATTCTGGGCGACGCGGGGGTGAGAATCATCATCAATGAGGGCGTCGTCCGGGAAGCGGGGACCGAGCTCAGGTTGTCGAAATTTGAGCCGCAGCAGATCGCCGTGCTGAAGATATTCCCCGGAATCCAGTTTGAGATCTTTGAGAACATCCTGACCGCCGATTTGAAAGGCATCGTCTTTGAAGCCTTTGGAGCGGGCAACATTCCTGAAAATAAGAGCGCTCTGAGCAGGATGCTGGAACGGGCGGAGGAGAACGGCACCGTCATCGTCGTGTGCACCCAATGTCTGCGGGGTTCGGCTATGATCGGCGAGTATGAAACGAGCCTGAGCTTTGCCAGAGCCGGAGCAGTCAGCGGTTATGACATGACGGTGGAGGCCGCGGTCACGAAGCTTTACTATCTGCTGAGCCTGAATCTTGACCTCGACACGGTGAAAAAACTGATGGGCGCCAACCTGAGAGGTGAGCTGACCGTCAGATAAAAATTTTAGGAGGTTTGAAAAATGGATTGGAAATTTGTTTTAGCATTAATTTTTGCACTGATCGTAGCAATCTTCGCACTGCAGAACGCGGGAGCTGTGGACATCAGCTTTCTGACGATGGACCTTTCGGTATCCCAGGCGCTGGTCATATTGATCTCGGCAGTATTCGGAGCTTTGGCGGCCCTGCTTCTCGGCCTGGTTCGCTGGATCAAATTTCAGGGAAAACTGAAAAGCCTGGGAAAGACCGCCAGCACGCTGGAACAGGAGAACAAGCAGCTGAAAATGAAGCTGGACGCCTATGAGGCTCAAAATGCCGCAAAGAAAGAAACCCAGGACATATCGAGGGACCAGGTGCCGGAACCGGGCGTCTCGGTTTAATGGCGGTTACCGCCGGTCAGTTTGATTTGACGTCGGTTACCGCCGTCAGCCATGTGAAACACCGGCAATTTAGGAAACTCATGAAATAAGGTAGCAATTTATGAACTTACGATTTTTACAAGTAGACGCACCACCCAGAAAAACACCGAAAACTAAATTGAGAAAAAGAAAGCTGGTCCTGCCTGTCATAGCGCTCTTTTTAATCGTCGTGATAGCGCTGGCAGGAGTCGGAGCCGTAAAAGATCGCATCCATCTTGGAAAAAACACGGAGCAGACCCAAGGGCAGGGTCAAAGCGAAGGCTCAGGAAACTCCGAAAATTCAGGAAAGACGGACGTTGCGGATCGGGAAGCTACAGCAGAATTCAGCGGCCGGCTGGGTTCGGATTTCATCCGCACTCTGGAATCGGGGGAATACGCGATCCGCTACAGGACCACCGCCATATACCAGGGTCAGCCCTATGAGGTGGAGATCACCTATGCCGTATCCGGTGGAAGCGCCGCGCTGATTTCCGACGACCTGGCGACCATCGTCAAGGATGATACCGTCTATATGATGAACCACAGGGATAAATCCCTTATAAGCTGGGCGGTAAACAATGAGGGCGGCTGCCTGAAAAAGATCGATACGGCGGGAATGGCCTACCTGGGAAACAGTGAAGAGGATGGACTCACCTGCGAAGAGTATTCGACGGCGACTGATCATCTGAAACTATATTTCAAGGACAAACAGCTGGTAAAGATGGCGGCGAGAATCAACGGTGAGGATACGCTCATGGAGATTCTCGAGGTGGATAAAAAA
>DLFX01000152.1:0-2380 GCA_002482405.1 Firmicutes bacterium UBA7709
AAATGCTTGCTTTGATGTAGGCGTAATTATTGTACTGACTCCAGTCGGTCATATCTTTCCAATAAATTCGTGGTTCTTGCCGCAAAATGAAACTCATATAGAACACGCCGTCTTCCCAGCCCTGTCGATCTGGGGACGATATGCGTGGAATCTGTGTTCGGGATATAACCGAACGGTTCTTCATATCCAATACAATGATCTCATTATCATAGCCTTCATCGAATTTTAAACGTTGAAGGATTGCGCAGATATTCGCGTTCAGCATCCACGCATCCTCTATATACTGCACATCGTCGCCAAAGATTGTCGATAGGTCTATTTCTGTTACGCCTTCGGGCACAACGGTGTGCAGTTCCTTAAGCGAATCCCTGAACCTTGGATCCTCGAACAAATACGATCGGACTTCATGTAAATGGCGGAAAGTTTCCTCAGGGGATAAAAAGCCGGCTAGCGTATATTCGCGATTACGATCTCCCTCCTTCTCCAAATAGACAACCTTCGTCGAGACTGTAATACTGTCCTCCGAAAGCGCTTGAGGAATCAACTGGATCGCCCAGGTTTCGAGCCGAAGGTATTCATAAGCATCAAGCAATTTGCCCACATACATGGCATCCATCGAACGACTATCGCGCTGCATGGAAAGGATGGTTACATCTTCCCCAAAGTTCTTTTGCGCCCAAAGACGTGCCCACCTTTTTACTGGATCTTGAAAGCCGTCATCATCAACCTGACGCCATCTTTCGTCCGGCACATTGGCGGAAGCCAATTCTTCCCGGTTTGAAGGCCAAGTTTCAGCGTGCGAAGGGTATGGAAACCAAGAAAGGCAAAGCGTTAATGCCAGCAACCAAAGAATCAATCGCTTTTTCATCGTATAATCACCTCGATTGTTCCGCATTCTTGTATACAAATGTATGGTACATTGTTTCTTACATTTATGTAGTAAGTCATCAACGGTGTTCGTTTCATTGAGCTCCGGATTCAACATGAACGATCAAATCAGGATATCCCCCCCATATCCTTGATTTCAGCGGATGGTTAATAGATATAAAATCTAGTATATGATTCATTTTAACATGATTTGGTGAAAAGAGCAAGATTCATTGGCGAAGCATGTTTGCTGCAGATGAAATGATAGACACATCTTTGAAGCTTTGGCAAGCATTGACGCTGCCTGAAATGTTTCAGCAATTCCAATCAATCGCGTTATCTATACTTCGATAACACCCTCCGCATTGTCGAGGTCAGGAGTTCGCATCCGCTATGCTTCGCCATTTCGAAGGGACTCGACTCATAACGATTCGGGTCCCTTTGCTTTGGTGGGATTATATCCTATGACGTTGGTTCAGTGGGTAGAGCGCACTGGCCGTATTATCAAACCAGGCGCGACGTATTCACTTTTTTGGTTTGAGTTCCCCGTATTTATTGCGGCGAGTGGAAGGTAGGTTTATGGGTGCATTTTTCCGTTTGGGATTGCGTCCTTTTTGATTGGCCATTGTCTTCACCTCGAGTATAGTTTAGGTCGATACCAAAAGATTATTCTGGAAATATATACTTCATCCGGGACACACTTGAATACTTTTAGATATTTGGGTGATTGTCAAAGATACTTCGCTGCCTATATATAAAAAAATCAACACTAATTGAACCGCACTATAATTATGTCATCTTCGTTCGAACCTTTGTTAGGGAATAATTCGCCAATATCAATTTTGACCTGTGCTAAATCGTCGGTCAGCCAGTTTACTTGAATATTACGACCGGGTCCGCTGTCATGTTTAGATACAAAACCATTATCCTGAAATTCATGAAAAAACCCATACTTTTCAGGATATGCAGTGTATGTAGCATCAAATAATCCGCCCTCAAAAACCACCAATTTATTTTTTTCCGAAGGCGACACTGAAGTATAGTATACATGGATTGGTATGCCGCAAAATACGAATGGATGGAACGGGAACGTCATGATGTTCTTGATGCCGTTCTCTATTATGACATGCTGCACCAGAATCCCCAATACGCGGTGGTGGACAATGTGGACTGGGTCAACCTGCGGCACCTGGAGCGCAAAACCTCCGATTCCATTGGCAAGATCAGCGCGGGTGAAACCGTTCAAATCCTCCGTTTTGGCTGCGGCGAAGATCAGGGCTGGGTGCGGGTGCTGTGGAACGGCAGAACCGGATACATCTGGCACAGCTTTCTCACCTTACAGCGGTAAACTTCGGATCGTTCCGGTTTCGCAACCGCGGAAACCGAAAAGCGCCGCCTTTTTGATCTCCGCGGCCCTGGCCGGCGACCAGGGCCGCGCCCGGCATGGCTATATGCTTTCGTTCAGTTTCACAAGGGTGTACGTAATATGCCCGGGCTCCTCCGCGCCTTCATA
>DLFX01000152.1:2421-2702 GCA_002482405.1 Firmicutes bacterium UBA7709
AATAGTATTCCGTCGGCTCCTGCGCGCTGTTCCTCCTCCAATACCCGCGGATGTGCGTACCCTCGATGAAAACGTCCGCGGGACCGCTTCCGATCAAATTGATCGCCGGCCTGGAAGCGACATTCTCCACGTAGCTGTGCTCCGCTCTTTGCACGATGATGTTGGATGCCATGACAGGCGCGCGCGTTCTGCGGTCGATCATCGGATAACCGGCGTACGAGCGGCTATACAGCCCGGATTCCTCGTCATAGCAATAGCTTGCATAGTAGTTCAACCTGTCA
>DLFX01000241.1 GCA_002482405.1 Firmicutes bacterium UBA7709
ACGCTCCGGGTATTTTTCCGCAAACTGCACCGTCATCGTCGATTTGGACAAATCCGCGTCAAGTACGACGATATCCTTATTTTCTCCGCCAAGCTCCAGAAGAACTTCTCCGTAAGCCTGCCTTGTCGCCATTTTTTCCGACATTACCATTCACCTCCCAATTCCGCAACCGCTTTCTTCGCTTCTTCCTCGCTCGGGGCCTTTCCGTGCCAGCCGTAGTTGTTTTCCATAAAGGAAACTCCTTTCCCCTTTACCGTCTTTGCGATGATCGCGGTGGGCTTTCCCTTGACAGTGCGGGCCTCAGCAAGAGCGCCCTCGATTTCCTCGAAGGAATGGCCGTCGATCTGAATTACATGAAAGCCGAAGCTTTTAAATTTCTCATGGATTGGAGCAACCATCATAACGTCGTCGTTCTTTCCGTCGATCTGAAGGCCGTTCCAGTCCACAAAGATCGCCATGTTGTCCAATTTATAATGAGCCGCGGCCATCGCAGCCTCCCAGACAATGCCTTCCTGGAGCTCACCGTCTCCCAGCAGAGCGTATATTCTGCCCGGCTTCCCGTCCAGCTTGTTTGCCATGGCCATTCCCACAGACGCGGAGAATCCCTGGCCCAGAGAACCCGTCGACATTTCCACGCCGGGTACCTTTCTCATGTCGGGATGACCCTGAAGCTTGGAATTGATCTTCCTGAAGGTGATGAGTTCCTCCTTCGGGAAAAAGCCCCGGTGAGACAGGGTCGCGTACAGAACCGGCGTCGCATGCCCCTTGGAGAGCACGAATTTATCCCGGTCCGCTTTCTTTGGGTCTGCGGGATCAATGTTCATTTCATGAAAGTATAAAACAGTCAGAATATCCGCCGCCGAAAGGGAGCCTCCCGGATGCCCCGAGGCCGCGTGAAAAGTTTCCTTGATGATATCGATCCGAATGTCATTTGCGATCTTTTTCAGTTCGCCGTAATCAATTGCCATCTCTTTTTCCTCCTATTAACGTTGACTAGCTCTGCTTACAAAAACTTTTATCATGAAGAGCGGCAGGGCCGCCATCCTTTTATATCTGCTGGGCTCCTGGATCAGGCGGTAAAGCCATTCCAGCCCGTGATTCCGATAAAACTCCGGCGCCCGCTTCAGGGTGCCCGCCCACACGTCAAGGCTGCCGCCGACGCCGATGGCACATTTCACCTTCAATTCTTCCCGATGGTCGAATACCAGCTTTTCCTGCCTGGGAGAGCCCATGGCGACGCAGAGGAAATCCGCTCCCGAGTCGTTGACCGCCTTTATGACAGCCTCCTCGTCCGCTTCCTTGAAGTATCCGTGATGGGTGCCGACCACTGCGAGTCCCTTGTACCGTTCCCTCATCTTTTCGGCGGCCAGCTCCACGACTCCCGGACCACCGCCCTCTCCCGGCCTGCTTCCTAAAAAGAAAACCGACTGGCCGGTCTCCTCCAGATAGGCCAGTATTCCGTTCAGGAAATCGATTCCAGTCACCCGTTCCCTAAGAGGCGCGCCCATGATCTTCGACGCGTACACCAGCCCGATCCCGTCGGGGATCACCAGGTCCGCCTGCTCTATGATGCGCTTCAATTCCGGGTTCCTTGAGGCGTTGACGATGATTTCCGAATTCGGCGTCACGATCTGACTGCATTTCTCTGTTTTCATGAGTTCCCGGAAGATCTCCAGGGCTTCCTTTTCGTCCACCATATCCACGGGAACGTCCAATATTTTAATTCGTTTGTCGCTTGGCATAACTCTTCTTCCTATTTTATCAGCTCCTGAATGAGCTCCTCATTCTTGTCCAACTTTTTGATCAGTATATCGATGCGCTTTCTGACCTTTTCTCTTATGCAATCGGCACGGGCGACGGTTTTATCAAACTCTTCAATAAAGAACTCGTTCTTGAAATCGTACACAGTGCACATGGCCTTCATGTCGATGGAATGCATGAAGGAATTGATCTTAGGGTCATAGGAAACCGCGATCATCGGGACATCCATGATGGCCGCGTGAATCAACGCGTGAAGCCGAACCCCCACAAGTATGTCCATATTCCCGATGATGCTGAGCATCTCATGGGTGAGGTATTTATGCTTGATGCAGCAGACGCCGCCTCCCAACCTGGACTCGATCTCCTCGATCACCGCCATATCCTCGGAATAGTGAAACGGAATCAGCACGATCTGAGCCTGGTATTCCTCCATGAGGCGTTGAATGGAAATGCAGAGCTCGTCGACGAAATTGCTGTCCGTCTTCTTCTCTCTGATCGCAAATCCTACCGTCATCCTGCCGGGAACGGGAGTGAAACCTTCCTGCCTCAAGATCTCTTTTCCGATGGAAAGGTCCGCTTTTTTGACCCTCAGCACCGGATCCGCGGTAACGATAATCCGGTCTCTTTTAATTCCGATTTCGATGAGCAGCTCTCTGGAGGATTCGTCCCTTACCACGATGCCGTGGGCATGGCGCAGGGTCATGGCCGTCAGCCTCCTGTTGAGCTTCGAAAGGATCGGCCCGATGCCCTGGCTGTAGATAAAGACCTTCTTCCGGAAAAAGAACGCCGCCCACATGACCATCAGGTAATAGATGATGCTTTTTTTGCTGGTCACATCCTGCAGAAGACTTCCTCCGCCGCTGATCAGAAGGTCGCATTTCCTGACCGCGCCGATGATGTCCTTCACGGATTTCCGGTTGACCGAACGGACCCCGTATTTCTGCGCCGTAGACTCCGGATTTCGCGACAACACGGTGATGTCGATGTCGCTGAGCTTGCCCCGCAGATTATCCACCACAGCCAGGAGGATGGATTCATCCCCGATGTTGTTAAAACCGTAATAACCGGAAATCAGTATTTTAACCATTTAAACCGATCNNTAGTAACCGGAAATCAATATATGAACCATTTAACCGATCTGCCTTTCCAGCTTTTTATAGAGCGCATGGCCGACCTCGAAAACAAGGATGGCGACAACGCCGGCTGCGATGCCGAAGAGCAGGGAATATCCTGTCCTGGCAAATCCGAGATAAAGCGGAGTCCTGATATGCATGAAGGTGTTGTCCACGGAAGTCATTCCGATGACAGAGGCCAGGCCGAAGAGGACCGGCCAGAGCTTGAACTTGAACCTGCGGATAGAGGTGTATACGACCA
>DLFX01000314.1 GCA_002482405.1 Firmicutes bacterium UBA7709
CTCTCCCCCGGTGGCGTCAAAGAACCGGGGAACGAGGTTGATGAGGGTCGATTTTCCGCTTCCGGTGGAGCCGATAAAGGCGACGGTTTCTCCGGGAGACGCCGTAAAGCTGATATCTTCAAGGACAGGCTCCGCCGCGTCGGGATATCGGAAGCTGACGGACTTAAATACGACCTCGCCCCGAATTCCCGGCTTGCCTTGGGTTTCGCTCCCATCTATGATCCGGGGCCTCACATCGAGCACTTCGTTGATGCGCTTTGCGGAGACGCTGGCCCGGGGCAGCATGATGAACACCATCACAAGCATCATAAACGACATGATGACCTGCATCGCATAGCTCGAAAAGACGACCATGTTGGAAAATATGTTCAGCTTATCCATCGCTCCCGCCGCGCCGATGAGATATGCCCCGATCCAGTAGATCGCGAGGGAAAGCCCGCTCATCAGCACATTCATCACCGGCATCATGATCGCCATGGCGCGGCTGGTAAACATTTGCGTTCCTGTAAGCTCTTCGTTCGCCGCTTCAAATTTATCTTCCTGATAATCCTCCGCATTGTACGCCCGGACGACCCGAAGCCCCGTGAGGTTTTCCCTCGTCACACGGGTTATATTGTCGGTGAGGATCTGCATCTTCTTGAATTTCGGCATGGCGAAGATCAAAAGAAACGCGACCATCACGATGAGAATCAAGACGGCGGCTCCTGTGACCATAGTCCATTCAAAGCCTTTTCCCGCGATTTTGGTGATGGCCCACACAGCCGTAATTGGGGCTTTCACCACCAGCTGCAGCCCCATGACCACCAGCATTTGAACCTGCGTAATGTCGTTTGTGGAACGGGTGATCAGGCTTGAAGTCGAGAAGTAGTTGATCTCTTCCATGGAAAAGGATTCGACCTTGTTAAATAACAGGCTACGCAGCCGCTGTGAAAAAGACGCGGCTATTCTCGCCGCAAAATATCCGACGATAATCGCGGCTGTCAGGCTGCCCAAAGCGCACAGCAGCATATAGCCGCCATGGAGCCAAATGTCGCTCATGGCGCTGCCCGGCGTCTGGGTCAGCGTTGTGATTTCCGACATATAGCCGGGAAGCTTGAGATCAAGCCAGACCTGCGCGACGATGAAGATCAGGCTGATCCCTGCCATCAGCCATTCTTTCGGCTTGAGATATTTAAAAATCTTCAGCATATAAATTTCTTCCTCCAATCATTTACAGTGTTTTATATGATCTATATTCATTTCTAACTCTGTTAGCAATAGGGTTGTATTTATGCGGACTTCATTGTCCGCATAATTCGTACCACTCTTTGGCAAGTGCGCCGCATACCTGGGCGCTTGCTTACCAGCATCAGTCTTTCGTAAATGTACCTGCCAACCCACCCGGGGAAGTTCCCTGCTCCCTGGGCATGTGGTTCTGCATGAGCTCGGAAAACCGGTGTGTCAGACGAATGAACTCTGCCGTATCAGCCTCTCCCATGTCGGTGAATACCCGAACCATTCTGTTCCTCATCCACTGCATCTCATCTTCCGCGCGGCTGCGGCCCTTTTCGGTGATGTTGACAAGAATATTGCGGCGGTTGCTTCTGTCTATTTCCCGCACGATCTGTCCCTTTTTTTCCAATGCGCCAAGGAGTGCGGAAACCCGTGCCGTGCTCGCCCGCAGCGCAGCGCTGAGCTCCGATGGAAGCGCCGCCGTGTTGTGCATCGCCAGAAAATGCAAAATAAAGAGTTCTCCTCTGTTCGCACGGTTGATGTCCTCCATCATATCTCTCCGGCTGTTGGACATGATTTCATTCCAGGCGGCAGCCGCTTCCTCGGCATACCTCGGACCGTTCTGATTTTTTTCTACCGGCATCTCCCACACCTCCAATTTAAATCTTCTGTGAGCGCCAACAATGACGCGCTCTTTTTTATCATGGGTTAAACATTCATAATAATTAACTATATTAATAATATACTCTGTTTATATTTTATTGTCAAGATAATTTCAGTCTGTTCGCAAAAATTAATTTTCCTAAATCCGACATTCCAAACTCATTAGTCATATATCAAGGCTTGTCTGAATATCATTTCTGAAGGAGGTGGATTTATATCATGCAAAAATCAACAACCGTTCAGCCCGGCTCTTTATTGGGACTTACCGTCAATGAAGTATTGGAATCCAGAGAAAAGTACGGTGATAATCAATTGGGCCGCAGGAAGACAAAATCCTTTTTAAGAAAATTTATTGAGAATTTTGATGACCCTATCATCAAAATTCTTTTGATTGTTCTCGCAGTCAATCTGATCCTGTTATTTAAAAATTTCAAGTGGTATGAATCGGCCGGCATTGCCATCGCCATCTTTTTAGCGACGTTTGTATCTACGGTCTCCGAGTACGGCAGTGAATCCGCGTTTGAAAAGCTTCAGGAAGAAGCGGACAAGATAACGTGCAGAATAAGGCGGGCTGAGGGATTGTTGGAATTGCCCATCAGCGAGGTGGAGGTAGGAGATCGCATAATCCTGCAGGCGGGAGAACGAATACCCGCAGACGGGTTTATCATATCCGGAAAGTTAAGCGTCGACCAGTCGGCATTGAACGGCGAATCAAGCGAAACTACAAAAATACCGTCAAAAGATCCTCTATTCAACGGCGGTTCCGACTTCATGCAGAAGAACAAGCTGTTCCGGGGCAGCATCGTCTGTTCCGGCGAAGGGGTCATGGAGGTGACCAACGTCGGAAATAATACCTTTTACGGTCATATCGCCCATGAGATCCAGGACGAAACCCGGGACAGCCCTCTTAAATTCCGTTTAAAAAGGCTCGCGGAGACCATCAGCAACTTCGGCTATACCGGCGCCTCCATCGTATTCTTCGCCGATCTGTTCAATTCCGTCGTCATGAAGCAGGGGTTTGATCTCCCAAGGGTTATAGAAGTGGTTACAACGCCCTCCGTCATCGTCGGCAACTTGCTCCACGCCCTGACCCTGGCCATCACCATCATTGTGGTCGCCGTTCCCGAGGGCCTTCCCATGATGATTACCCTGGTCCTGTCCTCCAATATGAAGCGGATGATGAAGGATAATGTCCTTGTTCGAAAGCTGGTGGGCATAGAGACCGCCGGCAGCCTGAACATCCTGTTCACGGATAAGACCGGAACCCTTACCAAAGGAAAGCTTGAGGTCACGTCCTTCGTCACCGGAAATTGCATGGAATATACGTCGATGCCGGAGCTGGCAAGGTACCAAAAGCTCTATCAATTATTTAATCTATCCGCGGTATACAACACCAGCGCGTTTATCAGCAACAAGGATGCTGTCAGACAAGCCGTTGGCGGAAACGCAACCGAAAGAGCGATCCTCGATTTTATTTTAAAGCACTCTGCCGACCCGAAAGGCGTTCAGGTCATATCAAGAACACCCTTCAACAGCGCAGACAAATTTTCCTCCGCCGAGATCGTATATGGCCATAAGCAGCTTACGCTGATTAAGGGCGCTCCTGAAATTATCCTTTCAAATTGTACGAGCTACTATGACGAGGAAGGCGTTCTTCGCCCGATTTCCGAAATGAGCGGCCTCCGCAGAATTATGGGCAAAATGGCGGACAAGGCCGTAAGACTGTTGGCCATCGCAACAAGCGAATCCGAGGTTAAAAAGACATCGGATTTAAAAAACCTGTCCCTTGTGGGAATTATCGGCATCAGAGACGAAATACGCCGCGAAGCGGTAGGCGCAATCCGCCAGGTTACACGCGCCGGCATACAGGTAGTGATGATAACCGGGGACAACAAGGACACGGCGGCGGCCATCGCGAAAGAAGTGGGACTTGTCAGGGACGGTCAGGAAAACGCCGTCATAACGAGCGGAGAGCTGGCCCTGCTCACCGACGACGAGTTAAAACAGATGCTGCCTGATTTGAGGGTGATAGCAAGAGCCCTTCCCTCCGATAAAAGCAGGCTTATAAAGCTGTCTCAAGAGATGGGTCTGGTCACCGGAATGACCGGCGATGGCGTAAACGACGCTCCAGCGCTGAAAAAAGCGGACGTTGGCTTTTCCATGGGCAGCGGCACTGAAATTGCGAAAGAAGCCAGCGATATCGTCATATTGGACGACAATTTTCTTTCCATAGCTAAAGCAATACTTTATGGCAGAACCATATTCAAGAGCATCCGCAAGTTTATCATATTTCAGCTGACCGACAATCTGTGCGCCGTTATCGTATCCATCGTCGGCCCGTTCATCGGGGTGGCCGCGCCGATCACGGTGATCCAGATGCTGTGGATCAATATGGTCATGGACACGTTAGCCGGGATCGCCTTCGCCGGAGAAATTCCCCTTGAGGAATACATGCGGGAGCCTCCCAAGCGCCGGGACACCCCTATCATAAACGCCTATATGTGGAATCAGATCCTGTTCACCGGGATCTATACGGCTTTCCTGTGCATCGTTTTCCTGAAGCTCCCGATTTTCGGCGAAATGTTCCGGGGCGCCGAAGGAAGGCAGTACTTAATGACCGCGTTCTTCAGCCTGTTCATCTTTACCAGCGTGTTTAACAGCTTTAACGCCAGGACCTACCGGTTAAACCTGCTGGCATACATTTGGGGAAACAAGGTGTTTATGCTCGTATTATCCTTTATTGTCATCGTTCAGCTGATATTGATTTACTTCGGGGGCACGGTCTTCCGGACCACAGGCCTGAGCTTTATGGAGCTGCAAATCGTGCTGCTGCTTTCATTCACGGTCATACCTGTCGATATGGCGAGAAAAATATTCATCCGGATGAATGGACGGAAAGGAAGCGTATGATATTCCTTACAAAGCGAAGAGCCCCGCCGCAACGTCCGCAATAAAGGTGATAAAGAGGGCGGCGAAGCACAGATGAAGCTGAAATTCACTGAGCCGTTTAACCAGTCTTTCAAAAGCGGGCTGGACGAAATAAATGAAAATCGTGCCTCCGATTCCGAAGCGTATGCTGGGATTCAAGGCGATCCGACCGTCAAAATTAAATGGATATGCGTCATAATCCCATAGCCAGGCGCCTGATACAGCCTCCATAGCATAGCTGGCGGCAAGCTCCATGGCGGTAGCAATAACCATGACGCCGAGGAAGATAATCAGCGGCGTAAGGCTGATACCGGCGATGGTTATTTTCTTATTCTTCAATTTTCTCAGGCAGATAATGAAGGTCAGCGCGCCGAAGCCGTATACGGGAAGGTAGGGTCCGAAGAGAACTCCCCTGTTGGAAAAGCCCCATTGGTAGACCACGACCTCAAGAAACACCTCATAAAGCCATCCCAGCAGGGCGTACATCATGAAATATAAAAAGTATTTTTCAAATATTTTCAGCTTGCTTTCCTGATTCATCTGCATCTCCTCGCGTACCATTTACTGACAATCATAGCACGTGTTATACCATTTTTCAATCCAATATCCTCTTAATGTAAGCAATCCGCCGTTACCCCCCATAATTCATTCTTTGTAAAAAACCGAATCGAAAAGACGGTTCT
>DLFX01000091.1 GCA_002482405.1 Firmicutes bacterium UBA7709
TCCGTCAAACTCGATCTCTCCGGTGAAAGAGGTTACGGTCCTTGAGACGCAGGAAATCATGGTGGATTTTCCCGCCGCGTTTGCTCCGATCAGCGTGACGATCTCTCCCTGATCCACCCGGAGGGATAAGTCCTTCAGCACCTGGACTTCTCCGTAGAAGGAGTTGATATTCGAAAGCTTAAGCATCCTGTTCACCCTCCTCTACCCCAAAATAGGCCGCGATGACCTGCTGGTTCGTGCTGACCTCTTCCGGTGTTCCCTCCATGATCTTCTTTCCGAAGTTCAACACCACGATCCGCCTGGAAAGGGACATGATGGCCTCCATGATGTGTTCGATGATGATCAGTGTAACGCCTGTCTCGTTGATGGAATGGATGATCCGGACCATTTCCTGCACTTCCGAGGGAGTAAGGCCGGCCATAACCTCGTCCAGAAGGAGAAGCTTCGGCTGGGTGGAAAGGGCTTTTGCAATCTCCAGTTTTTTCCGTTCTCCCAGATTCAGATGCTTTGCCACCAGATCCCTCTTTTGGTCCAAATGCACCAATTCCAACGATCTCAGCGCAATTTCCTCCGCCTCTCTGTATACGTTGGTCTTGCAGAAGCCCCCTACCATGGCGTTTTGCAGCGTCGTCATATTTCCAAAGGGCTGCACGATCTGATAGCTCCGCGCAATTCCCAGTTTTGCGATCTCAAATGATTTCATGCGGGTGATGTCGGTTCCGTCAAAGATGATCTTCCCTGCCGTGATGGGCAGCGTCCCGTTGATGCAGTTGAACAGAGTCGTCTTGCCCGCGCCGTTGGGCCCGATCAAACCGAGTATGGTGCCCTGTTCAACCTCCAGGGAGACGTCTGAAACCGCGCTTAATCCGCCAAATTTTTTTGTCACCGATTCAATTTTTAACAGCATACTCATTCTCCTCTTCCCGGCTTTGTCAGCAAGCGTCTGAAAAACAGCTTGAGCTGCGGCAGGATTCCATCGGGGCGGAACAGCAGGATCACGATCAGCACCATGCCGAGAATAAAGCCGTGCAAGCCGCTGATCTCTCCGATATACCNNCTGACAGGGGTCAGGATAAACGAGCCGATCATAGGACCGAAGGCCGTTCCCATCCCTCCGGCGATGGCCAACAATATGAAATTGATGGAATTGGGCAGACCCATCACCGAATTAGGCTCAATAAACATGATGTACTGGGCGAAGATCGTTCCGCCGAAAGAGGTCAGCACCGCGCTCATCACAAAGACCGTCAGCATCACCTTTGTTGAATTGACGCCCAGGTTTTCCGCCGCTTCCTGATTTTCCCCCAGAGCGATGAGGGAATAGCCAAGCTTGGATTTTTCAAGCCTCACGCCGATAAACAGCACGATGAGCATGTAAAGCCAGGTCAAAATGGCATAGGGTATTTTACCCTGCCATATCATGTTCGCAAACCCGGGATGGAACGGGACCATCAAGCCCAGCGCCCCCGCCGTTATATTTTTGGAGGTGATGGTCAGCACTTTCAGGATTTCTCCGAAAGCGATGGTAGACAATACGAAAAAGGTGCCCTTCAGCCTCAATGTCGTTCCTCCGATGATCAGCGCCGCCACTGCGGAGATTGCTCCGCCCGCCAGCATGCCGATCCAGGGCGATATTCCGAAATTCAAGTAGAGCAGAGTCGACGTATATGCCCCGATCCCCAGAAAGGACGCGTGACCGATGCTGAGGCGCTTGCAGTAGCCGCTGTAAAGGTTCCAGGAGGCGGCAAGTCCCGACCACAGGAATGTCATCACCGCGATATCCTGAAAATACCGGTTTGGCAGCAGGAATGGAACGATGATGCTGCCCAAAGCGATGACCCATAGCACGGAATTTTGTTTTAACAGAAATTTCTTTATCATATTCGCTCCCTCCCGCCGCCTAAGAACGTCCGAATAAGCCGTTGGGCTTAAAGATCAGGACCAGAATAAACAGGAGGAAATAAGCCGCCTGCTGATAGGCAGGTCCGGCAAAATACCCCGCAAAGCTTTCAATGACACCGATGAGCAGTCCGCCGTAAATCGCACCGGGGACGCTGGAAAGCCCCCCCATCACCACGACGATAAACGCCAGGGTGCTGAAGCTCGCTCCTACCGTCGGATATGCGGGATAGATCGGAGAGATCAGCAGTCCTGCCAACCCTACGAGGGTGGTTCCGATCACAAAGGCAAGACAGTATGTTCTCTTTATGTTGATCCCCATCAGCTGCGCCGCTTTTCCGTTCTGGGATATGGCCCGCATCGCGGCGCCCGTAAAGGTTTTCTGCAAGTAAAGATATAGAAGTATGGAAGCGCCGATGGCGATGAAAAACGCCAAAACCCTCGGCGTGTTCAAGACGATGAAACCGAGGTTCATCGTATCGTTTGTCATGTCGATGCGAATGCTGCGATAATCCGCTTTCCACAGCATCAGGGCGAGATTCTGCAGAACCATGGAAAGAGCAAGGGTGAGCAGCATCTGGATCGAATGATCCGAATCCAGGACCCGCTCCATGATCACTTTAAAAGTAATATAACCTATAATTGCCATCAAAAACAGA
>DLFX01000384.1 GCA_002482405.1 Firmicutes bacterium UBA7709
AATTATAACGATAAAAAGCGATACGAATATCCATTTATAGTATTTTTTCATCGCAAACTTTCCTTTCACTGGACTACAACTGTCTGTCCCTTGCTATTATTGATGATATAATTTGACAGGTCTTTGCCAACGTTCGGCGAAAACACGTAGACTTTATGCCCTGAGATTATCTTCTCACAGGTGTTCAAATACTTATCCAGCCGAAAGCTCTCCGGATTTATCTCATATGCTTCGCAGGCGGCTCTGTATACGGCCATCTCATAATTGGCTTCCGCTGTTTTCTCGGTTTGGTTCTGCTGCGCTGAAATGATCGCATACTCCTTTTCCTTTTCCGCCTCGGCGATAAGCTTGTTCTCCTCTGCCTGAGCTTCCGTTATCAGCGACTGCTTCTGAATTCCGGCTCCCACCACCTCCTGATAGGCGTCCGCCACCTCCACTACCGGATGAATGCTTTGAATGGCAATATTTTTTATCTCTATTCCCAGCTTCTGTTCATGGCAGTATGAATTAAGGTCGTCTTTGACCGTTTCCGCGAGGCGGCTTCTGTCTTCTCTCAGGAAGTTATCCAACGTCGTCGTCACCGTTTTACGCATCAGTATCTCGTAAGCCGCGGCCGAAAGCAGATTCTCCGGTTCCTTATAATTCAAAAGATAGGCGTAAAGGTCCTCGATGCGGTAAGTCAATTTAGCATTGATGGCCACGAGTTCATTTCCGTTTCCTAAGAGCAGTGTATACTCGCCGCCTTCATGGGATGAGGTCCAGAGGAAATCCCCGCTTGAAGAGCCTTTATATCCGATCTGCAAGCTCTTCTCCCTTTGGACATCGTAGACTTCCAGCTTATCGATGGGCCAGGGCAGCTTTACATGAAAGCCCGGTTCGGCGATGGAAGCTTCGCGAAGTCTTCCCAGATGATATACGGCGCCCTCCTGATAGGGTTCAATGACGTATACGCAGGTCGACAGGAGGATCAGAAAAACGATCGACACGATGACGCCCGGAAATATGGCAGACACGTATCGGATGCTCCAAAGGGATTTAACCGAAATGTTCGTATTTTTCTCCAGAAGCTCTATAAAGTTTTTATTATGGACCGTTCTGTTGATAAAGGGAATGTAGATGAGATAATTTTTCCGGGCGTGCAGACCTCTTTCAAAGAGCGATAGCAAAATTCCCAGGCCAAGGGACAGCACGATGTATACCCCTGCCCCGCGGAAGAAAAATATCAGCCACTTGCAGGTATCAAAGGCGAGCATCGCTCGGACGACCAGGAAAAACGCCGAAATAAAGCACAGGCAGCCGAAAGCGGCGCAATAACCCGCGGCCGTATGGTTTGCTCTTCTCTTCTTTCCCGTCAGCGCAAATTTTCTGATTACAAACGCGGCCATCGCCAGAATGATCATCCCGGAAATCTGAAAATATCCGTAGGTTTCCCGTGGGCTATCGGATAGACTTGTAAACAGGCCACGTAAAAAGATATACGCGATCCCCGCTTGCAGCAAAATATACGCTGCATTGTTCAGAATCTCCGCTTTCCTATGGAGCCTTGCCCTCTCAGGCCCGTCCGTACTGTCCGGCCTTGCTTCGGAAATGGCATGAAGCTCAGACCCCACGGATTCCGCGAGATCTCCTTCGGGCTCAGTTTCCCCACCGGCCCTCTCCCCCTGCGGCGGCAGCTCTCTGCTGTATCTTTCTTCTTTAAAATTTCGGTGTATTTTGACCGGCAGCCTGTCGATGCGGCAGGACTTTTCGAGCATGCCTGTGACCCTGGGCAGATATATCTTCAGCCTTTTCCATATCTTAAAGCCTTCAAAAATATTAAAAATGATAATGATTGCAAAAATACCTGCGATATACTGCCCGAAAACCTTCAGCATGTAAACGATTGGGGAATAGTTGACCGCCTTCAGAAAGAGATCCATTATCCCCGCCGCGAACAAGAAAAAGAAAAGGACGATAAGGTTGATTTCATCCGCTTTTTTAATGATTTTAAACACGACAGCTCCTTATCAATGCAGCTTGGCGGGGAGGCATGAAACATGCCTCCCCTGAATTACGCCAAGCGTTATAATATTGAATTAATGGAGGAAATAAACTGCTGCAGATCGTCAGACTGCTTTGCCGCGATCTCATTCAGCTTCGTCTGTTCGTAATCCATGCCGGATTTCAGCGTCGCGATTTCAGCGGAAAAGTCCGTAGCGCCCGTATCGTTTTTGGCTTTCAGGGACTGGATGACGTCAAACAGGTCCAGATTGCCGTATACCATATTGGCTCCCCAGGCCAGCCTGTCGGCGGGCTGCTTCATCAGCTGGTCGATGAAATACTGGCAAGTCGCCCTGTCGAAATTATATGCGCCGTAGTTATCGTCAACAGCCCATAGGTCATCATCCAAAGCCGGACCTGCATTGCCCTTTTCCAGCCCGCTGATCGCATCAGCCAGGGCTGTCAGGTTTGCCGTGGGCACCTCAGCCGGGAAGACAATGCTGATATCGTTGTCAAGCTTCGTAAAGTCAAGGGTGGTCTTTTTATTGATGGCCGCCAGCTTCAGGTTAAGTTCTTTCGCTTCGGTTCCAATGCTTTCGATCTTCGAGCTGTTTCCGGATTTGAGCGCCGCCGCGTAGTCGCTGTTCATTGAAGCGATCTTCTGGTTCAGCTTTTCTCCCGCTGCCACGGCCTGATCCAATAATTTGACCGTCGCTTCCGCGTCTGGATAGTAGTCGGCGTTGATCGAATCCTTCATCGCCTCAAACCTTGTGGTAAAATCAAGGGGCCGCACTGCCATCCTGTCAAAATCCATCAGCATCTTGCCGAAAATCTTGTGAGAGTAAATGTAGTTTTCCTCGCTGTAGG
>DLFX01000265.1:0-1625 GCA_002482405.1 Firmicutes bacterium UBA7709
CTGCTGGTTTGCCATGAACCGGAATTCTATGAGGACTGGATCACCGACATCTGGAACATCGAAGACTGGACGCTGCGGATCGTCTAGCGAAAAAAGGACCACCGCAAATTGAGATGAAGCTGCCAATAATAAGGCTAAGGCCGCATAGCGATGCGGCCTTTCATTTATATTATCTTATCCATCTCTTTAAGAGCTTCCTGGCGATATCTCTTCACCGTCTTCATGCGGTCAATAGCTTTCTCCGCCTTGAAATCCATACCCTCCACCACTGTTTCGATCTCGCTGGTGATGTCTCGCGACTGCTCCGCGAGATTTTTGATCTGCTTTGCGACGACGGAAAAGCCTTCCGCCGTGCTTTCCCCGTACAGCTTGGATACCTTTCCGATCTGCACCAGGCCGGGCTTTCCCCTTCTCCCGACTCCGACATACTTAAATACCTTGCCGTCCAAGGCGCGCACTTCCGGGGGAGCGGACACGACCAGGTCCGGATTGGACAGGATCCTCATATAGGGCGCTGTCTGGCCTTCGTTCAGGAATTGAAAGCCCTTTCCGCCCGGAACGTTTGTCAGTTCAACCACAGCGTCTCCGTCAGGGATCCAGAATTCATCGATGCCGGTGTATTCCGCCAGGGCGGCCATATCATCACAGGTAATATCAGGCCTTCTCTCAAGGAGGATGGAGGTGAGCTTTGCTTCCGTCGTCATGTGGCGGTTCAGCAGATTATCAAAATCCTGTTTGTCATTGGTGGAGTGGGCTGCCTCGATGGCCGCCCGGACGCCCAACAGGTTGGTCTGCCGCGCGATGTTGATCAGTTCAGTCAAAGGGGCAAGAATATCCTTAAAATATCTCCTGAAATCCCATAAGCTGGTTCCAAAGGAGTCAAGCTTCCCGGCCATATCCTCAACAGCCGCCGCCACGGTTCCCTTTTCGGAATCCCCGGAGGCCTCCGCCAACCGGTCCGCCGCTTTACAGCTTGCGTCTATGCTGTCCATGAGCTCTTGAAAGGCTTTGCGCAGGCCCTTGATCCT
Source organism: Firmicutes bacterium UBA7709 (assembly GCA_002482405.1). The sequence goes on from DLFX01000265.1 coordinate 1,029, forward strand.
GTCTCCCAGCTCGTCGGTCTGGACGGTGATTCTCGATGAAATCCCTTTGGAAACGTCCGCCAGGCGTTTCGCTTCCAGCGCCACAACTCCAAAGCCGTTGATAGCAAGCTGCCCCTTCGGTTTTGTGAAATGCGCTCCGATTTGAATGATACCCCCCTGATCCGTTCTGGAAATGCCTACGATCTTATGCTGCTCGCCATCCAATCCGCTGCTCGTCGCCGGCAATACGATCTCCAGCTCCGGATTTTTCAGTATCCGCAGTATATCGGCGGAATTCAGAGAAGAACTTTTCCATGAAGTCATGTTCGAAAACTGGATGATACCCTGATCATCCGTTATGAAAAACTCCTCGATGCCGCATTCTTTCGCAAACTTTGCGCCGTCCTGGTAGAAGAAGTCGGGATCATATTCCAGGACCTGAGCGATGAGCTTTGCCTGCATGATCAGATTTTTAGAGACGATCTCCTCAAAGCTGGCCAGCAGATCCGACGCGTGGATCGTTTCGATCGATGCGTTTATGGCCAGCAAATTGGTCTTATTCGCAATGCCCTGTACCGATTTTATCTTTTCAAACACCTGATCGATCAAGGAATTGTA
>DLFX01000265.1:1662-2622 GCA_002482405.1 Firmicutes bacterium UBA7709
CGTCAAAATTTGTAACCGGTTCCATTTCGCCTGTCAATTCTCCCTGTATCATCTAACCCACCTTTCTTCCTCAACGCATCGATTTATCCATGATGACTTAACAGTTATCGGCTGATTTTATGATTTCTTAAGTCAAATCATAAAACTAGTTCCATAAAATAATTATGCTCCAAGAGATGCTCGAGCCATCTGATGAACCGGCCCGAAAAGAAAACGAGGTTTAATCCGTAAGAATTAAGCCTCGCTTTATATTTTTTATTGCATTGTATCCGTTTCCGCTTCCGTTTCTCCGAAGTCCGGCAGTTCTTTTACGCTGCCGTCATACCACTGCAATGCCTTAACCTCCTGATTAAGCCGGAATCGGCTCATCCTCTCCTTCAGCAGCTCCGCCTGACCGGAAAGTTCCTCGCTTGCGGCGGCGCTTTCCTCGGCAGTTGCGGAATTGTTCTGGACCACCTGGGCGACCTGTTCGATCCCCTTGTTGATCTGGGCGATCCCGGTGGCCTGTTCGTTGGAAGCCTCCGCGATGGTTTCCACGAGGCTTGCCGACTTTTCAATTCCCTCCACGATCTCCGTCAGGGCGGATGCCGTCTCATTGGCTATCTTCGTGCCGGCCTGCACCTTGCTGATGGAGCCTTCGATGAGCTCCGTGGTCTCGCTGGCCGCCGCCGCGCTTCTCGCCGCAAGGGTCCTTACCTCTTCGGCCACCACCGCAAAGCCCTTGCCGTGCTGGCCTGCCCGGGCCGCCTCTACGGCGGCGTTCAGCGCCAGGATATTGGTCTGGAACGCAATATCGTCGATGACCTTGATGATCTTCGAGATATTGGCGGAGGAGTCGTTGATCTCGGCCATGGATCTGAGCATGTCCCTCATCTGGACGTTGCCCTTTTCTGCGTTGTCCCTCGCTCCCCGCGCCAGGTCGCTCGCCTGGTTTGCGTTCACCGCGTTCTGTTTTGTCTG
>DLFX01000148.1 GCA_002482405.1 Firmicutes bacterium UBA7709
GAGAATGAAAACCCGTTCCAGGTGGGGGTATCATATCGTACGCCGTCAAATGGGAGGCCGTAGCAATCTCCAGGAAGGCACGCTCCAACGTTTCCCCACACCAGCGGTGAACCGGCTTTGCTGACATTCCCGCCTGATCGATCTCGAATATTGAACGAAAAGACATCGTAGGCCGCCCAGTTTGCTGGCACTAAAGATCCGGAACCATCCACCAGAATTGCGGCATTGTCAGAAGGCTGCGATTGTAGGCCAACGCTCACTTTGCCAAGTCGATCACTCTTAAGAAACCAGTAGGATTGGAAGGTTTGGACAGCATTCAAGCCGTTCGTAATCAGGCTCGGGCCGTCGGGTCTGCTTTGATTCGTGGTCGTTGGATCTGAGTCAATTGCCTCCAGATGCAGGACATAACCTGCCGTCAAATCCGGACTGATTGACGCCGACCCCGAAAACGTGACGTGTGTCGCCAAGGCCGAGCCCACGCCGGTTACGTAGACATTCCTTTCTACGCCGTCGTCCCATAGTGTGATCTGCTCCGCCACCCAACCTGATATCGTGAGCGAAACTTTCCTATTACCTTTGCGGGCTGTGGTGCTTTCCAGTTCTGCAATGCGCTCTTCGAGATCGCTGCAGCAGTTGCCGCCAAGATCTGAAGCGAAAGTGTTGCTTACTAAAGCGGTCGGAATTGCTAATAGGGCGGCCATTGCGCTCAAGCAGCGTCTTTTCATTTTTCTTCCTCGTTGTCATCAAAATGACCAAACGCAGCACGAAAGAGCGAATGGAAGCCGGGATTTACTGTTCAAAAATCAAACTGCCGTTTCCCATCGCGAAATTAGACGAATTGCGTTCCCCGCCTGGGCAGAGGCAAGGTCTGGATATAGACGCGCCCGGGAGATACGCTTTGCACCGCCTCACCTCAGACCTTGCCCCCAACCAAGCCATTTTCTCCGATTGATTGCGGAACCATTGCTTATGCGACAGTCTCAGCCAGCAAATCTCGAATGCAGGCGTCGATTTGATCGCGATCCGATTTCGTCATGCAGAACATGGCAAAATGCGCCCACAGACTATCGACCACTCTGAACTTGCTGTTGGGAATAAGCTTCTGCTCGGCTTCGCAATCGGACGGCGGAAAGAACATGTCGTTTGAAAACGCAACGACGTAGGTTTTGGCTTTGATGCGGCCGAGCGCAGCGGCGAGATTGCCTCCGGTGTGGCGACTGACATCTCCATGCCGCCATTTCGAACCCATCCAGATCAGGTTGTTGGGGTCCATCGGGGCGAAATACGCTTCCCAGAAGCGGTGCAAGAAATCCTCGAGCGAGGAGAAGCCGACATCACGCCATGCTTCCTTGCTATAGAAATCCTGACAAAGCCCCATTACCGACCAGATTTGCGCGTGCCGCCGCAGGCCGACATGAACATCTGATTGGTGCTGATAGAAGCCGTTGTCCCAAGCGGGGTCAGACTTTAGGGCGTCCTCGTGCGAGCGGACGAAAATGAAGTTGTGCGGCGTGGTCTTGGCAGTCCCTGCGAAAGGCAAAGCTCGCTTCACCATATCCGGGAAGCGTACCGCCCATTCATAGGTCTGCTCGGCACCCATCGACCAGCCCAAGACCAGCTCCAAGCGCTTGATGTCAAAGCGCTCTGTGATCAAGCGATGCTGGGCGACAACATCGTCTCCGATGCTAACGTGCGGAAATGCGCCACCATTGAACGGCGCCGGCGTGTTGCTGGGGGATGACGAGAAACCGTTAGCGAATTGGCCTGGCAGGATGATGAAGTATTTTCTGGGATCGAGGGGGCGGCCTTCGCCGATAAAAATTTCCATCGCTTTAGGCGTGCCTGACCACATGTGCGGAAATAGTACCGCGTTGTCCTTCGCTGGATTCAATTTTCCATGCGTTTTGTATGCTATGCGGGCATTAGGCAGCGTAATGCCGCTTTCAAGTTGTAAATTACCGAGCTCGAATATCTCGTGTGGCCCGTGAATCGCCTCGGAATAATAGTTTGCATCGGACATGAGCGTTTCCCTGTTATTGACTTTTTCTACGCCAACGCATTTTGATCTTTTTGGAAGACTGTCGAGCAAAGAAAATCATCCGCCAAAAATAGCGAAAAGCTATATTCGGCATTGCAGCGTTGCTCTTCTTTCCCCCGAAGGAATGTTTTTTTATTCTCTGCTATTGGCAAGTTTCAGATTTTGAAGACCCTTCGCTGCGATTAGTTGATCCAAGCCTGGATCAACTCCATCGAAGAATCTTTTATGAGCAATTCAGCGTTTGCGTCTGTTCGAATTCACACGGATGAGTGCGCCACACGCGGGGCGATCGAAGAACAATGTGGGGCGCATCAATTTCGCCGCGCACATTACCGACCGTGTCGATCTTCTTCCGTGGGATGATACCAACAACGTCGTGCTATGCGGCCAATCCCCCGGCGCCATGGCGATCGCAGGCACTTCCGACAGTGCAGAGTGAGTTAGGAATTTTGCCTATCTGAATTCCACCATTGCGGAAGGTGGGAAAGCTTGCTCGAGCATGCTGCACGGCGCAGCCGCTTGGGACGCGGACCGAGAAAATCAGCTTGGCGCCAATGCGGAGCGGGTC
>DLFX01000236.1:0-2405 GCA_002482405.1 Firmicutes bacterium UBA7709
ATTTCTGTCATTCTGTTCTTCGCTTTGATGATCAACACCTTTATCGAGGATCCCGTGACAGCCATGATCGGATTCATCGTGCCCGTCATAGGAGCTCTCGTCTACTGGTACTTTGACAGACAGCTGAAAAAGAATGGAAACATAGCGGAACAATAAAACGAATAAACAAATAAGACCTGTGTTTTGGACCCCCGTGTTTCGCGGGGGTTCAAAGCACAAAAAGCATGATAGAGACATAAACGGTGTCTTGATTGGAGATGACAAGGAAATGTATGATTTCATTATTAAAAATGCCAGAATCATCGATGGAACAAATTCACCGTGGTTTCGCGGCGATATCGGGGTGAAGGACGGAAGGATCCAAAAGGTCGGGGTTCTCGATCAGGCCGGCGCGAAGGAAACGGTAGACGCGGAGGACCGCTATCTGGTTCCCGGGTTTATTGACATCCATTCTCACAGCGACAGCACCCTGTTTGACTATCCTCTGGCTGAAAGCAGGATCCTCCAGGGAGTTACTACGGAGATCGGAGGCAATTGCGGCATTTCTCCGGCTCCGGTAAATCCGGCCAACGTAAAGCTGTTAAAGGATTACGCCGGGGAGTCCGGAGAACTGGATTACAATTGGGAAAGGTTTTCAGAATACTTTAAGCTCTTGGAAAACGCAGGCATCAGTACAAACTTTGGCGCTTTGGCCGGTCACGGGACCATCCGGCTGGCCGTTATGGGCTTTGACGACAGAAAGCCGGAGGAAAAGGAAATGGAAGCCATGAAGCGCTTGCTCGTACAGGCGCTGGACGACGGTGTATTCGGCATGTCAAGCGGATTGATCTATCCGCCGGGGTGTTTTTCCGATATGGATGAAATGGCGGAGTTGGCAAAGGAACTGAAGCGTTACGGGGGGTATTACGCGACTCATATGCGGGACGAGGGAACGAAAATCGTGGAATCCGTTGAAGAGGCCATCGAGGTATGCAGACGGGATGGCGTGCCCCTGCAGATTTCCCATCATAAGGTGACGAGAAAATCCCACTGGGAAATCAGCTGCAAAGCGACCGTCGCAATGATTGAAAGAGCGCGCCGGGAAGGTCTTGACGTCACGGCGGACCAATATCCCTACAGCGCGTCCGCCACAACCCTTGACAGCAATGTGCCGCTGTGGGGCTTTGAGGGAGGAATGGAAAAACTGCTTGAAAGGCTGAGAACGCCGGAAATTCGCGAAAAGCTGAAGGCCGAAACCAATGCCGGCCACGTCGGGCGCTGGGGAGATATCTATATCTCCTACGCGGCCAGCGAAAAGAATGCCTGGGCCGTGGGAAAATCCATCGCGGAAATTGCTGAAATCAGGGGAGTGGACCCTGGGGACGCCTGCTTTGATTTGATCTCTGATGAAAAAGGCAGGGTAAACGAAGTGAACTATGGCATGTGCGAAGAGGATATCGAATACATCATGTCCCAGAGGTTTACCATGACAGGTTCCGACGGAAACGCAGCCTCCCTTAAATATCCGGGAATTCCCCACCCGAGATGGTACGGTACTTTCCCAAGGGTGATCGCACACTACTGCCGGGACAGAAAGCTTTTCCCTCTGGAAACCGCCATTCATAAGATGACGGGGATGCCCGCCGCGCGCCTTGGATTGCCGGACCGAGGGCTGATCAAAGAGGGAATGTGCGCCGATCTGGTGCTGCTGGATTTTGATACGATTCAGGATACGCCGGATTACAAAAATCCCGAATGCTCATGCGATGGGATTCTGAGAGTCTATGTAAACGGCGTTCTGACGGCTGTCGGCGGCAGGCATACGGGGAAAAAAGCGGGAAAAATATTGAGAAGGTAAAGAAGAATATTGAGAAAGTAAAGGAAAAATACTGGAAAAGTAAAAGGAGGGGCAGGCTGTATGGAAGTGATAAGAGCGGACAGCATATGGAAAGAAATTTATGACAGGCTTGGGAGCATGCCCGGAAAGGTCGGGTTTTACTATAAAAACCTGGTTACGGGGGAGACGGCCGGCTTCAACGAGATGGAAGTGTTCCGTGCCGCAAGCATTTTCAAGTTTCCGCTATTTGCGGGAATGCTATATCAGAAGGAGCACGGCAAGGCGGACTTCAGCGAAAAGGTAAAGATCCTGGAATCCGATAAAATCCCGGGCTGCGGAGCGGTGCAGCATTTCCCCGGAGAGCCTTCCATCGATGTTCTGACCCTGGCAAAGCTGATGATCACCATAAGTGATAACACCGCGGCAAACGTCCTCGCGGAGCACTTCGGGATCGAAGAGATGAAGGATGTTTTCGACAAGCTTGGGATGAAAAAAACCAGGCTGAACCGGCGGCTCTATGATTTTGAAAGAGAAAGCCGGGGTATTCAGAATGTATTCGCGCCCCGGGAGATCGGAGAACTGCTGGAGA
>DLFX01000236.1:2411-8663 GCA_002482405.1 Firmicutes bacterium UBA7709
CGGAATTTTTAGAGGAGGTTCTTCTGCAGCAGCAGATCAATCATAAAATACCGGCGAGGCTTCCCTATGACTTCAAGGTTGCGCACAAAACGGGGGAGGAAGAAGGAACGACCCACGACGTCGGCATCGTATATGCAAAAGAACCTTTCGTTGCATGCTTTGCGTCAAACGATACCGACGTTCCGGAATTTGAAGATTTTATCAGAGAGATATCCTACAGGCTTTTCTGCCTGTCGGAAGGACGGGAGGAGTAATATGTTCACTTTATTAACAAACGGAAATATCCGCACGATGGACGGCAGGTGTGAACGGGCCGAAGCGATGGTTACGAAGGATAATAAGTTCGCTTATGTCGGAACGGAATCCGGCGCCCGCAATTACCTGAAGGAAAGCGGGGAAGCGTATGAAGAAATCGATCTGGGAGGGCATCTGGTGCTTCCCGCATTCAACGATTCCCATATGCATTTTATTCATTTTGCGAAGAATATACGGAGCGTGAACCTCTCCGGCACGACGAGCATCCGCGAGGTCATAGAGAGACTGAAGGCGGGTCTTGAGCGACGGGACCCGGCGGAAAAGGCCTGGCTGGAGGGCGACGGCTGGAATCACGATTACTTTCAGGATGAGAAGCGCTTTCCCAACAAGTTTGATCTGGATGAAGTCACAGATGAGGTTCCCATGCTGGTGATCCGGACCTGCAGCCATATCGGCGTGCTCAATTCCGCGGCCATGAGGGAAATCGGTTTGAATAAAGAGACGGCGTCCCAGTACGGCGACCTGGCGGAAGTGCTTCCCGACGGCGAGCCCAACGGCGTCATAAAGGAAAATTTGCTGGGCGACGTGAAGATCAAAATATCAAATCTGAACCTTGAAACGTTGAAAGAGATCATTCCGCTCGCCCAGGAAAAGCTTCTGGAGCAGGGCATCACATCGGTTCAAAGCGATGATATCGGCTATCTCTCCGGCTCTGACTACGAATTGCTCTTTAAGGCGTTTCAGGACCTTGAGGAAGCCGGAAAGCTGCGGATGCGCCTGGGGGAGCAGTGCCTTCTTGAGACGGTGCCGCAGATAAAGGAATTCTTTGGAAAAGGATACAATGTTGGCTGGGGAAGCGAAAAGCTCAGAGTGACCTGCATAAAATTGCTGGAAGACGGCTCCCTTGGGGCCCGCACCGCCGCTTTAAGAAAACCCTATGCGGACGACGCGGCTGCCACGGGGCTGATACTTCATCCTCAGGAGGAACTCGACGAGCTGGTTGCCCTTTCCCATCAGAACGGCTGTCCGGTCGCAATTCACGCCATCGGTGACCGCGCCATTGAAAATGCGCTGAACTCAATCGAAAAGGTGCGGAAAAACGATCCGAAGAATATCCGCCACGGTATCGTCCATTGCCAGATCACGGACGAAGCTCAACTCGACCGGTTTGGCAAGCTCGACGTACTGGCGTTTATACAGCCGATCTTTATCGATTATGACATGAATATCGTTTACGACCGCGTCGGGCAGGAGCTGGCGGAAACCTCCTATGCCTGGAAAACTCTGATCGATAAGGGCGTCCACGCGTCCATCGGCTCCGACAGCCCCGTTGAAGCCTTTGATTCCATGCCCAATATCTATTCCGCCGTCGCAAGAAAAAATATAACAGGCAAGGAGAAGAGAGTCTTTCTTCCGGAACAGAAGATGACCATGGAGGAAGCGATCCACGCGTTTACGGTGGAGGGAGCGTACGCATCGGGGGAAGAAGCGGTCAAGGGAACCATTGCGGCGGGCAAACTGGCCGATTTCATCGTCCTTGATCACGATCTGTTCAACCTGAACAATGAAGAGGAGATTCTTGACACAAAGGTGCTGGCTACCTTCTTTGACGGAGAATTGGCCTATGGATCACAACACTTACTAAAGAAGGGATAAAACATGAAACAACTGTCTCAGAAAATGATCAATATGAAAGCTTCGTCCGTAAGAAATCTGACAAAGTACGCCGACGAAGCGGAAGCAAACGGAAAAAAGGTATACCGGCTCAATATAGGACAGCCCGATCTCAAGGTCCCGCCGGAATACTACTCGTATATCAGAAACTTTCATGAACCGACCGTAGAATATATGCCGTCCAACGGAATTCCGGAGCTGATCGAGTCGGTGGAGAAATATTACAACGGCTCAGGGATTCATATAAAGAAAAACCACATTGCCATTACGACAGGCGGAACGGAAGCCGTGCTCTTTACAATGCTGGCGCTGGTCGATCCGGGAGACGAGGTCATCGTTTTCGAGCCGTATTATTCGAATTACAACACGTTTTTCACCATAACGGGAGCGGTTCCGGTTGCCGTAACGACTTACGCCGAAAACGGATTTCATTTCGGGAGAGAGGAATTGGTCAACAGGATCACGGACAAGACGAAGGCGATATGGGTCACAAACCCGGGAAATCCCACGGGCGCGGTGCTCACCAGGGATGAAGTCCGGATGGTCGCCGACATAGCTAAAGAGTATGACTTATACATCGTCGCAGACGAGGTTTACCGGGAAATCGTATTTGACGGCAGAGAAGTGACCAGCTTCGGATTTTTTGACGATATCCTCGACCGGCTGGTTATGATCGACAGCGTCTCCAAGAAATTCAGCGCGTGCGGCGCGAGAATCGGAGCGGTGATAACAAAGAATCAGAAGATATTCTCCATCGTTTCCAAGCTGTGCCAGGGAAGGCTTGCGGTCTCCACCGTGGAGCAGCACGGGGCGGTTGGCCTTTACTCGACGGGGTATCGGGTGATCCACGAGGTGAGGGACGAATTCCAACGCCGCCGTGACGTGGTATATCAGGGTCTCAGCAGCATTCCCGGCATCGTGTGCAGAAAGCCGGAGGGCGCGTTTTACGTGATCGCAAAGCTTCCCGTCGACGACGCGCAAAAGTTCCTGGTGTGGATGCTGAAGGAGTTTGACGTCGATGGTGAAACCGTTATGGCGGCTCCGGCGAACGGATTTTACGCGACGGAAGGCCTCGGAAAGAACGAGATACGAATCGCCTATGTTCTGGAGCCCGACAGGTTGAAAAGAGCTCTGGGGATACTGGCTCAGGGAATAGAAGAATATAACAGGCAAAAACTTAATTGACGCTGCCGAGAAGTTCAGTAAAGTGCGAATAGAAATCCGGGATTTCAATATTCGCACTTTTTATATCCGGAAAAACAGAATATAATAATTGATGTTAAGGCTTAATGCCTGAACCCAATGAAGAAAGGAGAAATGACTTATTTTCAGTAAAATGGATGCCGTAATTGTATTCCTCATGGAGGGAAAAAAGCGGTAGCATTATTGTCCCTCCAATCGATCTGTATGAATGAATAAATTTGGAGGATTACAATGAAATATAACAATTTAATAAAATACGGTCTGACCGACCGTTTCGCACAGGAGGCGACTCTGTATGAAGGGCTTTTTCTTGCCAGAGTGACGGAGCAGCACAGAGATCTGTATAAAGTAGCCGGCGAAAGAGGGATACTTCAGGCCGGAGTCTCGGGAAGCTTTCTTTACAGGGCAAACGACGGTCCGGATTTTCCGGCGGTAGGAGACTGGGTAATGATCGACAGGGAGGATGACGGCGCGGGAAATGCGGTGATCCATCATGTCCTTACGAGAAAAAGCTTCTTTGAGCGCAAAGCGGCGGGAACCGGAAACGAGATACAGATGGTTGCCGCAAACATCGATACCGTCTTTATTTGCATGTCTTTAAACGCCGACTTTAATCTTAGGCGGCTGGAGCGCTATCTTTCCATCGCGTGGAACAGCATGGCGACGCCGGTCATCGTGCTCACCAAGGCCGATCTGTGCGCCGATTTGGAGGACCGTCTCGCAGAGGTTTCAAAGGTGAGCGTCGGAACCAATGTGGCGGTCTGCTCCAGCCAGGAAGAAAAGGGATACGAAGAAATCCGCTCTTATATTAAAGAGGGGAAAACCATCGCTTTTATCGGCTCCTCCGGCGTGGGCAAATCAACGCTGATCAACCGCCTCATGGGAAGCGACGTCCTGGCGACGAAGGAGATCCGGGAGGACGACGGAAAAGGGCGCCACGCCACGACCCACCGCCAGCTTCTGGTTTTGCCCGGCGGCGGGATTGTTATCGACACCCCCGGAATGCGTGAACTGCAGCTCGATTCGGTAAACCTGCCCAGAGCTTTTATGGAGCTGGATGAATTGGCCGGGCAATGCAGATACCGGGACTGTACCCATACTTCGGAGCCGGGATGTGCCGTGAGAAGGGCAATCGAGGCGGGAACTCTGGAGGAGGAGCGCCTGGAGAGCTACCGGAAGCTTCAGAAGGAAATGGATTACGCAGGCCTCAATTCCCGTCAGCTGGAACAGAAAAAGATCGAATCCATGTTTGGCAGCAAGGGAGAAATGAAACAGGCCATGCGATATGCAAAAGAAAAGCGTAAAGATGGTCGTTATAAGAATATGAAAAAATAATTTTAACGCTAACTTTAATTCAAACAATTTTTAAACATTTGCCTGATATACTGTGAAGACTATTCGAAGAATGTGGAGGAACTTTTATGATTAAGGTACTGGTCGTGGAAGATGATTTGAAACTGAATCAAATTGTTTGCACACATTTAAATGATAATGGTTTTGAGGCCACCGGCTGCCTTAGTGCGCAGGAAGCGTATGATATTATGTACAACTCTTTGTTTGATTTGATCGTTTCCGATATCATGATGCCGGGAATCGACGGTTTCGAGTTTGCACGAACTGTACGCGACATCAACAAAACCATTCCCATTCTGTTCATGACGGCCCGCGACGACATAGCCTCTATGAAAAAAGGATTCCGGATCGGTATCGACGACTATATGATAAAGCCTATCAATATGGATGAACTGGTGCTGCGTATCGGCGCGCTGCTGCGGCGCGCCAACATCGCCGCCGATAAGAAACTTATGATTGGAAATCTCACCCTCGATTCGGATGCCATGACCGCCACAGTGGACGGTGAGGAAATCCCGGTGACTGTCCGTGAGTTCAATATCATTTATAAGCTGCTTTCCTATCCAAAGCACACCTTTTCCCGCGCACAGCTCATGGATGAGTTCTGGGGTATTGACAGCGATACCAGTCTGCGGGCGGTGGATGTATACATCACAAAACTGAGGGATAAATTCTCCGCCTGCGACGGCTTTAAGATCGTCACGGTCCATGGACTTGGCTATAAGGCGGTGCTGCAGTGAGAAAAGGGAAAGGCGAAACTGATTCGCGTGTTAAAAAGCCACACTTTGCATGGAAAGAGTTTCTGATTACGTATGCGGTTTTGTCTGTGCTTTCAGCTGGCCAGTGGATGATTTATTCTGAGTATACTGATTTTACCTCTATGCCCGTTGAATATATCCTTGGCATGATGGGGTATTGGGCGCTTGTTTCTGGTGCGTTTGCTTTGGTCACACATGCACAAACATGGAGAAAATTTGATGAACCCATGCACCGCTTGAGTATAGCCGCCAAGGATGTAGCGAACGGCGACTTCTCTATCTATTTGGAACCTATCCACAATCCTGACAAATATGATTATATGGATGTGATGTTTGAGGATTTCAACAAGATGGTTGAGGAACTGGGCAGTATCGAGACACTCAAAGCTGATTTTATCGCCAATGTGTCCCATGAAATCAAAACACCGCTGGCCGTTATCCAGAACTATGCCCAAATGCTGCAAAAGGAAACCTTGCCCTATGAGCTCAGGAAAGATTACTGCAGCACGATTATCTCCGCATCTCAGAAGTTGGCGGCACTGGTGACGAACATCCTGAAGCTCAACAAGCTCGAAAATCAGGAGATCGTCCCGACAGCCCAGCCCTATGACCTGTGCCGCCAGTTGGCCGAGTACGCCCTGCAATTTGAGGAACTGTGGGAGTCCAAAGATATTGAATTCATTGCGGACTTGGAGGATAGAGCGGTTATCAGCGCCAATGAGGAGATGATGGGGATTGTGTGGCAAAATCTGCTTTCCAACGCTATTAAATTCACCGAGCCGGGCGGAACGATCACTCTGACTCAGACCTCTGATTCGGATTGGATCACCGTTACCATCTCTGATACTGGCTGCGGGATGAGCAAAGAGGTTATTGATAGGATCTTCGACAAGTTCTATCAGGGAGACAGTTCCCGCTCACAGGAGGGCAACGGGTTGGGCCTCGCCCTCACGCTAAGGGTGGTCGAGTTGATTGGCGGGTCCATTACCGTTGCCAGCGAACCGGGCGA
>DLFX01000194.1 GCA_002482405.1 Firmicutes bacterium UBA7709
TGCGAGGACGGCGAGAAGTTCAAGCCGGACCCGGAGCCTGTAAACATCGCCCTCGCTCGCCTAGGCTCAAAGCCGGAGGAGTCTGTCATGCTGGGGGACAGCATGTTTGATATCCTCTGCGCCAGAAACGCGGGGGTGAAGGCTGTGCTGGTGAGCTGGGCGCTGGCCGTCAGCGACGAGGAAAAGACCGGTGAAAACGCGCCGGACTATATTATAGAGAAGGCGGAAGATCTGATGCCGATACTCGAAGGAGGAGAAAAATGAGGTATGCGTTTATCATGAATTCGGGGCATTTCACCCCGGAGGATTATTCCGTTCGCTATGAGGACGAAGGGAGCCAATACTATTTCGCGGCGGTCCACAGCATGGACATGACCCGGGACCTGGCCCGCACACTCGCGGCTGAGGGGTATGGAATAATCGATCTCTGCGGCGATTTCGATGAGGCAAAGGCGGAAGAGACCGCTGCGGCGTCAGGAGGAAAGATCGAGGTAAACTACGCAAAGTATACGAAGGAAGAGCTTGAAAAATTTGAAGCTCTAGCCTCCATCGCCAGGTACGGGATCATAGTCATGGGGTTTGATTTCAGCAAGACCGCGGTCAGACTGGAGCTGACCGGCGACGAGTTCAACACGTATATCTCCATCGTGGACAGCGAGGAGACGGCGGCGAACGAAGCGAAAAAAATGGCGGCAGACGGGATCAACTTTATCGAACTCTGCGGATATTTCGATCTGGAAAAAGCGGACCGGATCATGAAGGCGGTAGATTATAAAGTGCCGGTAGGGTACTGCGGAAAATAAATTTTAAAAATCCCCGGCGAAAGCCGGGGATTCATTATCGGTCAAAATTCATGGTGATGTTGAATGATACATCGCCTTTTGTATCGTTATAGCCCTGTATGAAGATCCGGTTTTCCTCCCTGGCCTTCTTCATGGTAAAGCGATCGCCGGGCCGCAGCTCGGAAAGGAAGTTGATGTCCATTCGCTTCAGGTTTTTCAAACCTTCCTGCTCCCCGTCCGTGAAGGTGTCATAGGCAAATTCGCCATAGCGGCAGTTGTTCACATGCCCCAGGCAATCGATCTGGCTGGCCAGTACGGGCCTTTCAGCCACAGGCTTCAGATCCGCTTCCATCTTGAAGCTCGGGGCCGAATCCAGAAGGACGACTTCAGTGGGAACGGTGATGGTAAAAGGGGTTTCTTTTTTGCGGAACACGGTCCGCTTCTCCAAATCCAGAAGCACCGAATGGGTCGAACCTTTGAACATCACCTGTCCGTCCCTGTCCTTGAACAGCATTTCACGGCGGAAATAGGGCCCCTTATGGGTGGAATACCAGGTGCTGCCGAAGAGGGTCATGCTCTGCTCTATGGGAGTTACCACCTCCACCGACATGGAGATCAGCACCCATGCAAGGCCATACCTCATGGTGCCGTCCACATTCACGTCCAGTTGGGTCAGATGCCGCTCCGCCATCTGCTCGAAAAGGAGCTGGTAGCCAAAGGGTTTCAGGTAATTGTACTGGTTCAGGTAAGACGCGGTTACCAGTAATTCGTAGACGCAATCTTCCTCGTGCTCCATCTGGTCGGCTTCATGCCTGATCCGGTCATCGTCATGCTTATTTCTGTCATCTTCATATTTCATCTTGTCTTGTTCCTGCTTCTGTTTCATTCCGTTTTCTCACAGCCTGTTCCCAAGCGTTTGTAACATGATATCATAATTCGGCTCAAAATGAAAGCCGGTACTTCTTTGCTCAAAAATGTGTACTAACTTAAGAATATCCCTAAGAATATTTAATAAATTAAACGATTATTTGCAAAATTTCGTCAATTGAGGTAGAGTTAAATGAAACCAAATTTAATTTCGTTTGGAGGCGAGATATTGAAAATTTTAATGGTGGGAACCGGCGGAGTCGGAGAAGCGGCTGCAGTCATTGCAAGCCAGAGGGATCCAAAAGGGGAATGGCTGGATCTGATGGTGCTTTCCGATTACAATCTGGAACGGGCGCAGGAGGTTTCAAAGCGAATTTCCGACGCCAGATTTCCGGCTGAAAAGGTCAACGCGAGGAACAAGGACGAAGTAATTGCCTTGATCAAAAAGTACGACGTGGACCTTTTGTTCAACGCCTGTGACCCGAGCTTTAACGAGAACCTGTTTGACGCCGCCTATGAAGCGGGGGTTAATTACACGGATATGGCGCTGACGCTGTCCGTACCTCATCCGACAGACCCCTATCATAAGACCAACATCAAAATGGGCGACTACCAGTTTGCAAAGCATGAGGACTGGGAAAAACGCGGCTTGCTGGCTCTTGTCGGTATCGGAATGGACCCTGGTGCGGTCAACGTATTTGCGAGATTTGCCCAGAAGCATTATTTTGACGAAATCGACGAAATCAGCATCAAGGACGGGGGAAATCTATCCGCCGAAGGCTACGATATCACCTTTGGTTTTTCTATCTGGACGAGCATAGACGAATGCCTGAACCCGCCGTTCAAATGGGAAAAGGACAAAGGGGTCTATGTCGTCGAACCATTCTCAGAGCCGGAGCTCTTTACCTTCCCCGACGGGATCGGAGAGCAGGAGCTGGTGAATGTGGAACACGAGGAAATGGTAATGCTGCCCCGCTATATGGGCGATGCGGCAAAGAAGATGAGCTTCAAGTACGGCCTTGGACAGGACTTCATCACCATGCTGAAGAATCTGCGCGCCCTGAGGCTTGACGACAAGCACAGCACCGTGAAGGGAACCGATCTTTCTCCGAGAGACGTGGTAGGAATGGTCGCCCCGAGCCCGGTAGAGGTTGCGGATAAGCTGAAAGGCAAGTGCTGCGTCGGAACCGCGGTCACAGGGAAAAAGGATGGGCTGGAGCGGAAGGTTTTCATCTATCAGACATCCGACAATGAGGACCTGATGAAGCGCATCGGCTGCGGCTGTGTCGTCGGACAGACGGGATACAATCCGGTTATCGCCTTCGAACTGATGGCGAGGGGAATCTGGAAGGGCGAGGGAGTTTTGGGCCCGGAATGCTTCGATCCCGACGAATTCATCAAGCTTGCGGATAAATATGATTTCTACATAGGCATGATGGAGATGGAATCCGAGTATAAAAAGGTGCTCGACAAAGAGACCCTCCTGAATGACGCAAAATAGTGATGAAAAATAAGACACAGAATCAAAGAATTTAAAAATCAGCCCGGAGAAGGAGAAAACATCTCACGATCCGGGCTGTTTTATTGTATAATTTTAAGAGATACGGATTAAGAGAAGATTTACGAATTAAGAGATAGATTTACGGATCAGAGAATGAATCAAGGGATGAAAGGAAGTCCGAATGCTGCACATTTATTACGGTCGGGAAAATCTGGATAAGGAAAAGTTTCTGTTTGACAGGATCGCCGGCGACCTGTCCCTGCCGGAGCAGAAGGTCCTGCTACTGGTGCCGGAGCAGTTTACTCTCCAGGCGGAGCGCAACGCCTTTTCCTACCTAAAGGTGGACGGGCTGATGGACCTGGAGGTCATGAGCCAGTCCAGGCTCGGCTTCAAAGTGCTCTCGGAAGTGGGAGGCAGCAGCAGAGTTCCCATCGATAAATACGGCAGGCACATGCTCCTGGCCAAGATTCTGATGGAGCAGAACGAGCGCCTCGAAGCGTTTCGCGGGATGAACGGAAAGGCTTCCTTTATCGAAATGGCGAACAATCTCATCTCTGAAATGAAGCAGTTCAACGCTTCTCCGGCGGACATCCAAAGGATTCTCACGGAGGGGCCGGAGAATCCCATTCTCCAGAGAAAGTTAAAGGATATCCACCTCATCTATGAAGAGTATGAAGAGCTGATCGCAGGAAAATACCTCGATACGGAGGACTACCTGAATCTTTTCATCTCAAAGATCGAACGTTCCGACCTGATTCGAAACTCCGTGATCTGGATCAGCGGGTTTGATTATTTCACCCCTAAAACCCTGAATATCATCGAGGAGCTGATGGCGACCGCAAAGGAGGTCAACGTCGTTCTGACCGCCGACTGCGCTGTTGGTCCGGGAGGCTGCGCTTTGCCGCCTGAGGGTCGGGACAGCGATCTGTTCGATCTGACCAGGGGAATCATGGCTAAGCTGAAGGCTGTTTCGGAAAAGAGGGAAGTCCCCTATGAAGAGGCTGCTGTCGGCAGGGAGTATTTGAGAAAATCACCCCTGTCCCACCTCGAGGGGGAGCTTTACGCCCAGCCATACCGACAGGCTCAGGCCGGGAATTCCATCACTCTCTGCCAGGCTGCCAATTTCTACGGCGAGGCGGAAACCGCCGCGGCGAGGATCGTTCAACTGGTGCGGGAAGAAGGGCTGCGCTACCGGGATATCCTGGTCATCTGCAACGATATGGAGACAAGGGCGTCCGTGATCAAGCGGGTTTTCGCCGATTACGGGATCACGGCGTTTCTGGATAAGAAGCGGGATATCCTTCACCATCCGGTGGTGGAATTCATCACGGCCCTCATCGATATCACCGCAAAGGGCTGGCTGTACGAGGACATTTTCCGCATGCTGAAAACCAATCTCACTCCCGTTTCCTTCGAGGACTGCGAGGACCTGGAAAACTACGCGGTGAAATACCGCGTAAAGGGGAGCCGGTGGAAAAAGGACTTCACCTACGGCGTGAAAGCCGAAGGAGAGGAGGCTTTACATAAGATCAATGCCACCAGAGGGCAGGTCAGCGGATATATCGCCGGTTTTGAAACGGAGTTCAAACGGAAAAAGACGGTTCGGGAGAGGACGGAGGCGATCTATAACTTTTTGGCGGTGAAAGCGCAGCTTTCCGAGAAGATCGAAGGGCTGATCGGATATCTGACGGAGGAAAACCAGCTGGAATACGCGGAGGAAGCATCACAGATCTGGAGCGTCGTCATCAACATTTTCGATCAGATGATCGAGCTCATCGGAGATGAGGAGATTTCCGCCGAGGAGTACGGCGCGATCCTGAAGGCGGGCTTTGAAGCGGTGGAAATCGGCCTTCTTCCGCCCACCATCGACCAGATCATCGTCGGCACCATGCAGAGGACCAGAGCGGGGAACATCAAGGCCCTGATCGTCCTGGGCGCCAACGACGGGCTGCTGCCTGCCGCCGCCGCGTCAGAAAGCCTTTTGAACGAAGATGAAAAAACGGCTCTGTTTAAAAGGGGCATTGAAATCTGCAAGATAGACGACCTGCGGGCCAAGGAAGAAAAGCTCGCGATCTATAAAAACCTTTCCAAGCCGTCGCGGTACCTCTGGATGGGCTATTCCGCATCGGATCTGGAAGGGAAGGAAAGCAAGCAGTCCATGCTGTTTGACAAGATCCGGAAAATCTACACCGATCTCAGAGTCGAAAAAGATATCTTAAACCAGGAGGACCCGATGGTCCTCGCGGAGACTACCGGGAGCGCGCTGAAGCACATGACGGAAGCCTTTCGGGAGGCCATGGACGGAGCGCCTCTCAGGAAAGAGTGGCTGGCGGCTTATCGCTGGTATGAGGGCAATGCGGCGCCGCTGCTGGAACCGGTGAAGGAAGGGCTGCTGTTCAGCAACAGGCAGGAGAAGATCGGAAAGGACATGGTTCAAAAGCTGTATAAGAGGGAGATCCCGGCGGAACTATCCCTGAGCCCTTCCCGGCTGGAGCGGTTTTCCCGGTGTCCTTTCTCCCATTTCATCAATTACGGATTGAAGCCTGACGAGCGCAGGATCTTCGAGATTGCCGGACGGGAGATCGGAGACGTCTATCACCAGTGCTTTATGAAGCTGTCGGAGCAGCTTTCCGCCCCGGGCCTGGATATCACAGATCCCCGTTCCCCGTGGATGAGCGTTACCAGGGATCAGTGCCAGGAGTACATCGACGGATTTATCGAGGAAGCGGCCAGGGAATACCGCGAGGGAGTGCTGATCCAGGGCGAAGAGGAGCAGTACCGCGGGGCGCGTATGAAACGGGTGTGCGGCGACGCGGCCTGGGCTTTGGTGGAGCACGTCCAGACCGGACGGATCCGGAACGTTTTCTTTGAAAGCGAGTTCGGGAAAGCGGTTGGAAAGCAGTTTCCGCCCATCGAAGTGAAGATGGGGGAGGATACCCTTTACATCGAAGGCAAGATCGACCGGGTGGACGTACTGCAGGAGAGCGACGGCAATCCCGCCCGGTATGTCAAAATCATCGACTATAAATCGGGCAGAGAAAGGTTTGACGTGGAAGAGGCGAGAGGCGGGTGGAGGCTGCAGCTCATGCTTTACCTGAGGGCCGCCCTGGGGGCAAATTCCCGGGAAGCCAACAGGGACAACCCCTTCAAGCCGGCGGGGGTGTTCTACTTTGAAATCGCGGAGCCCCAGATCGACGTCAGCGACGTTTCCGAAAAGGACTACGCGGACAGGGTAAAGGCGGAAAAGAAAAAAAGCTTTAAGCTGGACGGCGTCGTGCTGGACAACAAGGGCATCATTGAAAGCATCGCGGGGGAATTCTCGGGATACTCGGACATCCTGCCGGTCAGAAGGACAAAGGACGGCGAATATGCGGGCACTACGGAAAAGAAACTGTTAGGTGAAGAGGACTTTTCCGAACTGCTGGAAGCGGTGGACCGCAAGGTGGAGGAGCTCTGCGGCGAGCTGGCGGCCGGATCCATTGCCATCAAGCCGAAAAAGGTGAAGGATGAGACCGCCTGCAGATTCTGTCTGTATAAGAGCATCTGCTGTTTTGATCTGAGCTTTGAAGGCTGCTCCTACGACATTGTAAAATAGATGCTGTAAAGCTGCCGCAGAACAGGTGCCGTAGATGATGGTATGTGGCGGAAACAGGGGACTTCTGTCGAAATAAAAGTTTGAAAAATAAAATACCTACCCTAAAAATATTCGCACGGGAAAGGAACTAATGAGTAGCAGACAAGTATGCTGCATCATTTGCGAAGAAAATCAGAGGGAGGTATTTGAATGAAAAAAATAATATCCATAGCGGTAGCGACGGCAATGGTGGTGACCCTGGCAAGCGGCACCGCGTTTGCCGGAAACGGCTATGGCAATAGCAGGGGAGCAAGTCAGAAAGATTTCAAAGACATGAAGGGACACTGGGGTTATCAAAGCGTTCAAAAGATGCAGAATTACGGCATCTTCGACGGATATTCAGACGGCACATTCCGGCCGGACCAGGCGCTGAACGAAGCGGAGCTGGCGGTTCTTATCGAGAGGCTCGTCGATTACAGACAGGGGAGCGACGAGTCGGATAACCGGGTTGTCATGAATACCGGCAGCTACGGAAGCGGCTGGGGCGCGGGATACAACTGGGGAATATGGGGGAGCTGGGGAAGCTGGGGCAACCAGAGCTTCTACAATGTGCCGGCCTGGGCGCAGCAGGCAGTATGGAAGGGCGCTTACAACCGCTATCTCAACCCCGGCAGCTTTAACCCCAACACAAACTGCGACAGGATCACCGCTATCGTGGCGATTGCAAAAGCACTTGGACTGGAACCGGAGCCGGTTTATACCTACAATCCGTTCAGCGACGGCAAGCTCATCGCGGATGAAGATTTAGGCTATGTCCTGGCGATGTATAACGAAGGCTATATCAGCGGTTACCCGGATGGAAGCTTCAATCCCAACGCCACGCTGACAAGGGCTCAGATGGCGTCGATCATCGAAAAGCTGCTGGAAAACATGGGCGGTAAGGACACCGACGACGACAATGCGCCTACCTGGGCAAAGGACAGCGAAATAACCGCATCGAATGTCAAGGACACCAGCGTTACTCTAAAATGGTCCGGCGCGAAAGACGACGTAAAGGTTACCGGATACAAGGTCATTTATAAAGTTGACGGCAAGGAAAAGACAAAGACTGTAACCGACAGGACTGTGACGGTCACCGGACTGGCGGAGGACACAAAATACACCTTCACCGTGGAGGCCAGAGATGCGGCAGGAAACTGGAGCGATGACGGCCCATCGGTATCCGTTACGACAGCGGACACGGACGATGAAGACAACGACTCGGATGCGCCTTACTGGAGCGGAGACAGCGCCGTCACCGCGACAGCAGTCAACGTTGACAGCGTCGAATTAAAATGGTCCGGCGCGAAAGACGATGTAAAGGTCACCGGATACAAGGTCATCTACAAGGTAGACGGCAAGGAAAAGACAAAGACTGTGACCGACAAGACCGCGACGGTCACCGGGTTGACAGAGGATACAAAATATACCTTTACCGTAGAAGCGAGAGACGCCGCAGGGAATTGGAGCACCGACGGTCCGTCTGTAAAAGTGACCACCCTTGCCGAAGACGAGGATACAAAAGCGCCAACCTGGCCTCGCGACGCTTCCCTGACGGTAAGCCAGTCCTCGTCCGGAATTGTTACGATTGTATGGCCGGAAGCGGATGATAATGTCGGTGTAACGGCATACAAAATTTATCAGGACGGCAATCTCATTAAAACCGTAGATGAGGATACTACTAATATCAATGTAAAAGGCTTGAAAGAGGACACCGAGTACACCTTCAAAGTGAAAGCGGCCGACGCTGCGGGCAACCTGAGCTCCGGCCTCACATATTCCTATACTACGGACTAATTGATAACCAAAAACTCTCGGGAGGCAGATGGAGGTCTGCCTCCCAAATTTTTTTGCGGTTAAAAGGCAAAAATCGCTCCGTAAGAATCATTTTCCGGCAAAAAAGTACTTGCCTAAAACGACAACTTGTGCTAGTATGTAATAGCTATCGTTTAGAAATGAATATTCAAATAGATATAGATTCAGAAAGAGGTGAAAATCATGAAGGAAGGAATCCATCCAGATTATAAAGAATGTACGGTTACATGCGCATGTGGAAACACATTTGTTACGAAGTCGACAAAATCGGAATTGCGCTTGGATGTATGCTCGGCCTGCCATCCGTTCTTTACGGGACAGCAAAAGTTTATCAACCGCGGCGGTCGTGTTGAGAAATTCAAGAAAAAGTTCAATATCGAATAGCAGCAAAATTAACTGGAAATTCTTATTTCCAGTTTTTTTTAGGTGTGACGGGGCGTATAATACATACTGCTTCGATAAAATGCGGCGCAGCGGGGTATATAATATATATCGCTTCGGAGCAGAAAGAAAATTTTCTATAGCCAAAAAAACGAATTTTTTTACGAATACGTTATAATTTATGCTACAATATTTGGGATATATTTTAAACCGGGAGTTGAAAATCAATGTTTGATAAATTAGATTTTATTCTCGAAAAATACGAAGAGCTTTCCCTCAAGGTTTCCGACCCGGAGGTCATCAGCGACCAGGCCGTCTGGCAGAAATCCATGAAGGACATGTCCGAAATGGAGCCCATCGTTACGAAATACAGAGAATATAAAAAAACTGCGGAAGATCTGAAGAACACAAAGGAAATGCTCGGCGACAGCGGCATGGACGAGGAACTCAGAGAGCTTGCGAAAATTGAGCTGTCGGAATTGGAAGAAAAACAGGAGTTGTTGAGCGATGAGCTTAAGATCCTGCTCCTGCCAAAGGATCCTAACGACGATAAAAACGTAATCCTGGAGGTCAGGGCGGGCACCGGCGGCGATGAAGCCGGGCTTTTCGGCAACGATCTTCTGAGGATGTACATGAGATATGCGGAACGCAGAGGCTGGAAGACGGAGTTGATGGACGTCAACGACACCGGCATCGGCGGAATCAAGGAAGCGGTCATTCTGATCAAAGGAAGGGGCGCTTATTCCAGACTGAAGTATGAAAGCGGGGTCCACAGGGTCCAGAGGGTGCCGGAAACCGAATCCAGCGGAAGGATTCACACCTCCGCGGCTACCGTTGCGGTGCTTCCGGAGATCGACGACGTGGAAGTCGACCTGAACCCCAACGACGTTCGCGTCGACGTTTACCGCGCTTCGGGGAACGGCGGCCAGTGCGTAAATACCACTGATTCGGCCGTAAGGCTGACCCATATTCCAACGGGTTTGGTAGTCACCTGCCAGGATGAAAAATCACAGATCAAGAATAAAGAGAAGGCCTTCAAGGTTTTGCGCGCCAGATTGTATGACCTGAAGCTGCAGGAGCAGAACAAGGAGATCTCCGAAGCAAGGAAGAGCCAGGTGGGCTCGGGCGACCGCAGCGAGCGGATCCGGACCTACAATTTCCCTCAGGGCCGCGTATCAGATCACAGGATCGGGCTAACACTATATAAACTCGATTACTTTCTGGACGGCGACCTGGATGAGATCATCGACGGGCTGATTACGTCGGACCAGGCGGAGAAAATGAAGAATTTTTAATTAAAAATCCCCGGGTGCCGCGGGGGGTTGCTTGAACCTGCGGCGGATACATAAAGAATTACGAAGCAAGAGGCAATATAGATGGAAACGAAGATATACGATGTGCGAGGTTTGAACAAGCACAACTTAGAGCAGAGCATGGTCTATGACAACGAGTCGGCCAACGCCGAGATCGAGGAAGCGCTGAAAAAGGTCGACGAAGCGGCGGAAATCCTTGCAAAGGGTGGGCTTGTTGCCTTTCCTACGGAGACGGTATACGGCCTGGGGGCTAACGCGCTGGATCCCAAAGCGGTTGCGAAAATCTACGAGGCAAAGGGACGCCCCAGCGACAATCCTCTGATCGTCCATATCGCCAGGGCCAGCGACATCGGAGAGCTGACCCCCTTTCTGTCGCCGAAGATCATTCGTCTGATCGACAACTTCTGGCCGGGGCCGCTGACCATCGTGCTGAAAAAGAAGCCGGACGTTCCGGACATCACGACGGGAGGCCTGGATACGGTGGCCATNNTATGCCCGACGATCCGATCGCCCTTGAAATGATCAAGAAGGCGGGCTGCCCCGTAGCTGCGCCCAGCGCCAACATTTCCGGCAGGCCAAGCCCTACAAAGGGAGAGCATGTCGTTGAGGATTTGAATGGGAAGGTCGATGCGATCCTGGTCGGAAACGACTGCAGGGTAGGCATTGAATCTACGGTTTTGGATTTGACGGGCGATGTTCCGACGATCCTGCGGCCGGGTATTCTTACGGCCGAAAATATAGAGGCGGCAATCGGAGAAAAGGTCGCGATGGACCCGGCCCTCAACCGGCGCAAGAATCCTTCGGGAGAGGGAGACGGCGAGGAAGAAAATTTTGTGCCGAAAGCGCCTGGAATGAAATACAAGCACTATGCCCCGAAAGCGGACATGACGATAATTGAAGGCCAGAGGGACAAGGTGAAACAGGAGATCGAGCGCCTGAAAGGGCTGAATGAAAGGCTCGGGCTTAAGGTAGGCGTGCTCCTGTTTGAAGAGAAAGCCTTTATCGAGGCGGCCCACGAGTTTTTTGCAAGGTTAAGGGAAATGGACGACGAAGGCGTCGATCTGATCCTTGCGGGGGCTTTGAGCGAACAGGACGGGGTAGGCTTCGCGGTGATGAACCGGATGCTGAAATCCGCCGGATACCATATCGCAAAGGTCTAGGGGCCTGGGGCATGAGAATATGCCGTCAGGCTTAAAGGAGGTAACCAATGAAAATCGCGCTTGCCGCGGATCACGGCGGCTTTGAGTTGAAGGAAAAAGTTAAAGAACATCTGCATCAAAAGGGAATCGAGGTTTTAGACCTGGGCTGTCACGGCACGGAATCCGTCGACTATCCGAATTACGGGAAAGCCTGCGGCGAAGCGGTCATGAACGGGGATGCGGAAAGAGGCATCGCGATTTGTGGGACAGGCATCGGGATTTCAATCGCGGCCAACAAGGTGAAGGGGATCCGCTGCGCGCTTTGCACCAGCCTGATTATGGCGGAGCTGTCCCGGAGACACAACAACGCCAACGTACTGGCGCTGGGGGGTAGGATACTGGAAACAGAGCTGGCGCTGGATATCGTAGACATGTGGCTGACCACCGAATTTGAAGGCGGTCGGCACAAGCGCAGGACCGACCTGCTGGACTGCATGTAAAAGCCGCGCGGCCGGACCGAACTTGTCGGCAGCCGCAATATCAATAAAGTTTTTAAACTAATTCATCATAAACTATATGAAAGGGCTTGATTCCATTCAAGCAATAGGGAGGTAAACAATGGGAAAAGTTTTAGTTTTTGATCATCCGCTTATTCAGCACAAGACCGCAATGCTTCGCGACAAGAGTACCAGCGTAAAGGATTTCAGGGAACTTGTAAGAGAGATTTCAATGCTTATGGCATATGAGGTGACCAGGGATCTTCCGTTGAAGGATGTAGAAATCGAGACCCCGCTTTGCAAAGCGACCATGAAGATGTTGAAGGGCGAGGATATCGCCATTGTTCCGATCCTTAGAGCAGGACTCGGTATGGTCGACGGAATGTTGGAATTGATTCCCAATGCCAAGGTCGGTCACATCGGACTTTACCGTGATCCGGAAACCCATCTGCCGGTTGAATATTATTGTAAATTACCTTCCGATATCGAAAACAGGCAGGTCATCGTCGTTGACCCGATGCTGGCTACAGGCGGTTCCGCCGCTGCGGCCATCGACTTTATTAAGGAAAAGGGCGCGAAAAAGGTTTCGTTTATGTGCCTGATCGCTGCGCCGACAGGAATCGAAGTTCTCCAGGAAAAACATCCGGACGTGGATATTTTCATCGCGGCAAAGGACAGCCATCTCAACGACCACGCATATATCGTGCCTGGCTTGGGAGACGCGGGAGACAGACTGTACGGGACAAAATAGCGAGAATTATACGGCACAAAATAAGAGAAAAAGGATATTGATAAAATGGAAACAGCACAGGAAAGAAACGTATTCGACGTTTTAAAGGAAAGAGGACTGATCAGGCAAACGACCCATGAAGATGAGATCCGTGAGCTGCTTGGCAAGGAGAAGGTCACTTTTTATATCGGTTTCGACCCTACCGCAGACAGCCTTCACGTGGGTCATTTCATGCAGATCATCATCATGATGTATATGCAGAAATACGGTCACAGGCCCATCGTTCTCATCGGCGGCGGCACAGGAATGGTGGGAGATCCCTCCGGCAGATCGGACATGCGCCAGATGATGACAAAGGAAGTTGTTATCGCCAACTGCAATAAATTCAAAGAGACCTTCGGAAAGTTCATCGATTTTTCCGAGGGAAAGGCCATCATCGATAACAACGCCGACTGGCTTTTGGATCTGAATTATGTAGACTTTATCAGAACTATCGGAAGGCACTTTTCCGTCAACAGGATGCTGACTGCCGAATGCTTCAAGCAGAGGCTGGAAACGGGGCTTTCCTTCCTGGAATTCAATTATATGCTGATGCAGTCCTACGATTTCCTTGAGCTTCACAGAAGGTACGACTGCAAGATGCAGTTCGGCGGAGACGATCAGTGGTCCAATATTCTCGGCGGAGTGGACCTCGTCAGGCGCGAAATGGGGGACCAGGTTTACGGAATGACCTTTGCGCTCCTCACGACGAGCGAAGGCAAGAAGATGGGGAAAACCCAGAAAGGCGCCCTCTGGCTCGATCCGGCCAAAACCTCGCCCTACGAGTTCTATCAATACTGGAGAAACGTCGAAGACGCGGATGTCAGGACCTGTCTATCCATGCTGACCTTCCTGCCCATGGATGAAGTCGAAAGGCTCTCTGCCTTAAAAGACGCGGAGATCAACAAGGCTAAGGAAATTCTCGCCTTTGAAGTGACCAAGCTGGTCCACGGGGAAGCGGAAGCCCAGAAAGCCCAGGATGCCGCCAGGGCTCTTTTCGCAGGGGGCGGAAACCTGGATGATGTGCCGAAAACCCAGATGCCGGCCTCTGCTTTTGAAGGAGAAGGCATGGGGATCGTAAGCCTTATCGCCGAATTGAAACTGGTGTCCAGCAAGGGCGACGGCTTTAGGACCATCGAACAGGGCGGGCTCGCCATCGACGACGAAAAGGTGACGGATACCAAACTCATGGTCACGAAGGACATGTTTAAGGATGGTAAGATTCTCATTAAAAAAGGAAAGAAAACCTTCCACTTGGTTGAACTGATCTAAACCGGGAAGGCAGCGGAAACAAAAATAATATTGTATTAAATATAAAAACCACTCGATGTGTGGTGTGCTCCTTGCCAAGCAGACAGAGGAGCACGCCAGTGTTGGCTAAACTCCGAGTGGTTTTTATAATTGATCTTCTATATTATCTCAATGTCTTCAGCGCGCCGCTCCAGGCGATCACTTCTTTGAAAAGGCCGGCGAGCTCTTTCTCGTGGCGTGGGTTTGGTTTAAATACGCCGTTTTCGAAGTCTTCAAAAGTGGACAGCATGACCTGGGAGCCCACGTCTGCCATCTTGAGCTGGGACATGAACGGACGCAGTGATTCAACGGCCCGCGCCCCGCCGATAGCGCCGTAGCTGACGAAGCCGGCAGCCTTGTTGTGCCATTCATAGTACAGATAATCCAGGGCGTTTTTCAGCGCCGCCGAAGTGCCGTGATTGTATTCCGGGGTGACGAAAATGTACCCGTCCATTTCATCGATCTTTGCGGACCATTTTTTCGTATGGTCCTTTGAATACTGCCGCATGGCGGCCAGAGCCGGCTCGTCCAGCAGCGGCAGGTCGTAGTCTTTGATGTCTATGAGTTCAAACTCCGCGTCGCTGCGCGTTTTCGAGAGCTCATAAACCCACTTTGCGACGGCTTCTCCAACGCGTCCCGGGCGCGTGCTTCCGATGATGATTCCAATCTTTAACATCTTAATTTCCCCCACTTCCTCTTTCATTTTTTGTTTCTTATTTTCTATTATTTGTCTCTGCTTTGTATTTTAGTACCCTTCAATGAAATAATCAAACAAATTTCTGCTGGTAACCGACGGGAACAACAGGTAGAATGGAAGCAGGAAATATCAATAAATTTTTAATACTATTTTCCATTTCGTAAGAATTTCTTAAAGTATTTTTTGTGAAACTTTTGTATAATATTCCCGTCTAAGCTTATAAGGCGTATTGTGCAAAGAGGATGAAAGATCAACAAAAGGGGTTATTTATGGGGTTGCAGAACGAGGATAAAAACACAAGGGAACCACTCATCGAAATTAAGAACATCCGCAAAATCTACCGAATGGGGGAAGAAAAGGTCGTCGCTTTGGACGACGTGAGCCTTACCATTTACAGAGGGGAAATCGTCTGTTTTCTCGGCGCTTCGGGTTCCGGGAAGACGACGTTTTTGAATATGGTAGCAGGGCTGGAAAAGCCCACAAAAGGGGAAATTTACATAGGAGGCATTCCGATCCACAAGCTCAATGAGGAGAACATCACGCTGTTTCGCCAGAAGAACATCGGATTTATTTTTCAGGCGTATCATCTGCTCCCCATGTTCACCGCGGTGGAAAACGTAAGCCTCCCTTTGATTTTTCGGGGCGTTGATAAAAAGAAACGGGAGAAAATGGCGCGGGAAACCCTGGCGCTGGTGGGCCTTGCGGGTTACGAAAAACGCAAGCCGACCCAGATGAGCGGCGGACAGCAGCAGCGCGTCGGGATTGCAAGAGCCTTGGTGGGAAATCCAAAGATCATCTTCGCGGACGAGCCTACGGGAAATCTCGACTCTCATACGTCCAAAGAGGTCATGGAGATCATGATGTCGAAGGTGAGGGAATCCCAGCGCACCCTCATCATTGTGACCCATGATAAGAATATCGCGGACTACGCGGACCGGATCGTAACGATCCAGGACGGGAACATCCTGTCCATTCAGGAAAGCGAGCTGATTCAGGCGACGAGTTAATTGTAAAAACAAGTGTGTAAATATTAAAGCAAAAGGAGTATCAAAGAGATTAGTATGAGAAGCAAAGCAAGGAAAGCAGCAGTCATTTTTCTGATGGCGGTCCTGGTGATGGGCGTTCAGTCGCTGCCTTCAGGACCCTTCACGGTCGCCGGCAATTCCGCCTACGGGGCGATCATGTTGATTAAATCAACAAGCAAGGGCGCAGACTCAGCGGTTCAGGGCGAGGATGGTGTTCCGATCACCGTGGAGGTACAGAATCAGGAAAACAAAAATTTTACCTTTGACAGCGCCACACTGGGAATCAGCAACGGAAGCGGGATCTCCATCTCTGGAGGGCCCTCCGGGACCACTACACTCGCCAAAAACCAGACCTCTAATTTTACCTTTTATCTGGATATCGGCGGAGCGGACACAGGAGAGAGAACCCTGAGCCTGACTCTGCGCAATGGAAACGATATCGTACATGAGAACGGCGCTCTGGGCCGCCTTACCATTTATGAGAAGATGGCGGATGTGGGAAAAGGCTCGGGGACAGGAAGCGTGGCCACCCTTGATATCACCCATAAGACGGAGCCGGAGGAGGGATTTGACTCAGGCCGGACCAACACCCTCATCCTTGAGCTCTTCAACAACGGAAGTTCTGTCTTCAGAAATGCGGAAATAAGCCTGACGATGCCGGATGGACTGTCTCTGGACAACGCCAGCAATTCCACCAACCTGGGTTACATATCCGTCGGAAGCCGACGGACCGTCAGCTTTCCCATAACGGTGGACGACGACGCAAAATCGAAGACCTACGGAATCACGGTGAAGGTGACGGGATTGAATTACAGCGGCGATTCGGTGGGCATTGAGAAAACCTTTTACGTCCCTGTAAACGGATCGGGCGGTTCCCTTCGGGATGCGGAAATCAACATTACCGGCGTTCCAAGCCAGGTTTCCGGCCAGGATGAATTCGTCCTCTCCTTCGATGTGAAGAATCCCGGGAGCTCAACGCTAAAAGATGTCAAGGTCAATGTGGATGTTCCCGACGGCCTTTTGAATAAAACCAGGAGCACCTTTATCGAATCCTCGATTCCGGCAAAGGGCAGCAAGAGCTACTCCGTTACGATGTTTGCGGCCGACGGAGCGAAGGAAAAGGCATATCCCATCAAGATATCACTTTCCTCAAGCGCGTCGACGGAGGATGCCGACGCGGTGATTCAGTATGCCAGCGTCTATGTCAGCGCTTCTTCCGGTGAAAAGACGCCGCAGCTCATGGTGGACAGCTACAGCTACGGCGGCACCTTCGTGCAGGCGGGGAGCGAATTTGTCCTCGATCTCGGCCTATACAACACCAGTGGAAGCCATACCATCTCCAATATCAAGGTGACCGTCAGCGCCGAGGATGGGGCCATCATACCGGTCAACAGCAGCAATTCCTTTTACATAGACAAGCTCGGAAAGAAAGAGCGGATCGATAAGGCGATGCACTTTTCCGTTAAACCCGGCGCGGAACAGAAGACCACGCCCCTGACCGTGGATATGTCCTATGAGGACGCCGCGGGAAACCCCTTTACGTCAAAGGATACGATTTCCATTCCCGTAATGCAGGAAACCAAGCTTGAGGTGGACGACGTCATTGCGCCGCCGGAGCTGTACGCGGGGATGCAGAGCGGCGTTTCGGTGCAGTTTTACAATATGGGAAAGACCACCCTCAACAATCTTCGCGTGACGGCGGAAGGCGATTTTGACACGCCGGAATCCACAAGCTACTTTGCCGGAAACATGGAAAGCGGAAAAAGCGACACGTATGACTTTAGCTTTATTCCAAGGCAAGGCGGAACGATGGAGGGCAAGATCATTTTTACCTATGAAGACGCTTCGGGAGACCAGCAGGTTCTTGAGCGGCCGTTTTCTTTCCAGGTAATGGCTGAAATGCCGGCTTTCGACGACGGAATGCCTCCGATGGATGATGGAGCGGGCGCAGGAGGGATCAGCAAGAAAAAGGTGATTCTGGCGATTTTGATACTGCTGGCTGCCGTCGGTATTTTCGTCTGGAGAAAGATCAGAAAAAAGAAGAGGAATCGGGAGCTGGAAATCAATGAATAGCCGTGATCTATTGAGCCTTGCGATCCGCAACCTGCTGCGGAGAAAGACAAGGACCATACTAGCCGTCGTCGGCGTGGTGGTGGGGACCAGCGCAATCATCGTCATGCTCTCCATCGGCTTCGGGCTGTCCGCCAGCTTTCAGGAGCAGAT
This sequence comes from Firmicutes bacterium UBA7709, assembly GCA_002482405.1. The sequence goes on from DLFX01000194.1 coordinate 17,913, forward strand.
CGAAAGCTATGGAAATCTGCATCTGGTGGACGTTTACAGCGCCGGAGGCGGAAGGATGATGTATGTCGGGGGAAGCGGAAACGGAGGAAACAACAAAGCTGGCGTACTGGACGACAGGGCCCTTGCATCCATCGAAAAGATCAAGGGCGTGGACGCGGTATCCCCAAAGGTGCAGTTTTATCTTTCCTTCGGCATCGGAAAGTACATCGCTCAGGCTTCCGTGATCGGCATCAAGCCGGAGGTCATGCAGAAATTCGGCTATGAACTGCAGGAAGGGCGGCTTTTGCAAGCAGGGGACAAGTTTGAGATGGTGTTCGGCAATCAGGTGCCGAGCTGGTTCTATAATCCGAAAAAAACCTGGGGGAGTTCCTGGGGCGGAGAAGCTCAGGTGGACGTCGTCACCAACAAGCTGATCGTAACCGCCGACGAGATGTACGGACAAAAACAACAGCGGAATCCCGGCGAGGAAAAGATCATTTATAAGGAGTATAAGACGAAGGGCGTCGGAATTCTGGCAAACCCAAACGACGAGTCTGCTTACAATGTTTACATGAGCCTTGATGGTCTGGAGATCATTAAGAAAGAGGCGGAGAAAGCCCGAAAGCAGAGTCCCTCCAACAACAACAGCGGTTATGATTCCGCTATGGTTTACGTCGGCGATATCGACGATGTGGAAAATGTGAGCAACGCGATCCGGGAAATGGGATTCCAGACCAACAGCCTGAACGACTGGCTGAAGTCCATGCAGGATACGGCCCGGATGATCCAGGGAATCCTGGGAGGGATCGGCGCCATCTCACTCCTGGTAGCCGCCCTTGGAATCGCCAACACCATGATCATGTCCATCTATGAACGGACCAAGGAGATAGGGATCATGAAGGTCATCGGCGCAAATCTGGAGGACATCAAAAAACTGTTTCTGCTGGAGGCCGGGATCATCGGTTTCTTCGGTGGTATCGCCGGCCTGATTTTCAGCTTCATCCTCTCCCTGCTGATGAACACCGTTTTGAGCGGAATTATGTCCACCATGCTGGGATCGATTGGCGGAGGCGGTTCCACGATTTCCATCATTCCGTGGTGGGTCGCGGTGGGCTCCCTCGTATTCGCTACGGCAATCGGACTCATTGCGGGGTATTCCCCGGCGAGAAGGGCGATGCGCCTCTCCGCCCTGGAAAGTTTGCGGAACGAATAAGCCGCCGGCATTATTTGGCTTTTGCCGGCGGCTTGTAGAAGTGGATCCCTTCGATCTCACATACAAAGGTCATCTTCGTTTCAATGGTTTTGTCCTGGGTAAAGTCCGGATTGACGAAATAGTAGGTATCGTCGGTCAGCTCTTTTACGCCGTTTCCGGCAAGCACGGCGTTGGCAGCCTCTATGGAGGAAGGCTCAATTTTCTTCTTATAGGCCGAACCGTTGTAGATCGGAGTGAACTGATGAGGCGCCGTCATGATTGCGAGCAGGTCGTTGCCGTAATAAGGTCCGGTCCATCGGTTCATCACGACCTGTCCTACGGCGACTTTCGCTTTGTATGACAGTCCGTAAGCTTCCGCGTTGATCAGGTGGACCAGCACGTCTCTCTCTTTTCTGTCTGCAATTCCGCCCCGGTTGGCGTTGGAGAGAATGTAATCCGGCTGTGCCGGCGGAAGTGGATCCGATACGATCATCTGGACTCCGGACGCCGTTTCGTTTTCGTTGGCGGAAACCGGCATGTTGATCCCGGCGTCCTGCGCCGTTTCGCTGTCGGTGCCGGATATGTCAGTGTGTGCCGTTTCACTGTCGGCGCCGGATCTGTCGGAGTCTGCCGCGTCCCTTGCCGCTGGCGCCTGATCTGCCGTGGCGTTATGTAAATTGACCGTTTTGACCGTCTGTTCTGTCACACCGGATACGGCTTTTGTGATTTTTCCGGCCCATGCGTCCGGGATAGGCGAGCCGAGAAACGCTCCGAACATCAGCGCTATCAGGATGTAAACCGTCCAACTGGCTCTATCGCCCGTGTGTTTTTCTTTTGTCATTTTTTAACCCCCAAACCCTTCACCGTTGTTAAAGGATTCTTGCGACATGGCAGCGGGATTCGATGCTGTGACTCGGTGAAATCTTTTAATGCTCTGATTGTAGACAGGTTATTTTATTTTTATTCAACGGGAACATTTTTCTGAGAAATCCTGGTAAAAATAAAATGCTGTTATTAAAAGTCTATGGCCAAGCCCCGGATAACAGACCAACTTTATTGAGGGAAATCTGCCGAAAAAACCGTCCGGAATTCAGGCATTTGTTGAAATCTTTGGGTTGACAAACATGGGGATTCGATATTATAATAGTTGTGCACTATGTGTAAAAATCCATGAGCCCCGGATTTTACGAATATACTGATGCCTTGCAGACTTTGGCTGCAAGCTGCCGGTGTGGGGTGAAACGCAGCGGCGAAACGAATGAAATATGAGGAGAGTTTTTAGATGAAATCATTTATCGCAAAGCCTCATGAAGTTGAAAGAAAATGGTATATAATCGACGCCGAAGGCAAGACTCTCGGCAGATTGGCCAGCGAAACAGCTTCCATATTGAGAGGTAAGAAGAAACCAATTTACACACCGCATGTTGACACCGGCGACTATGTAGTGATCATAAATGCCGAAAAGGTAGAAGTGACCGGAAAGAAGCGCAAGGAAAAGGTCTACAAGAGACATACGGGTTACCCGGGCGGCCTTCGCGAGATCACATTTGAAAAATTACAGGCGAAGAAGCCGGAAGAAATCATCAGACATGCTGTAAAGGGCATGATGCCGGATGGAAAATTAGGCAGACAGATGTTTAAGAAGCTTAAAGTATACGCAGGTCCGGAACACAAACACGCGGCTCAGAAGCCCGAAGTTTGGAACTATTAAGAGAGGGAGGAATCATAGATGGCAAAGATGCAATACACAGGTACGGGAAGAAGAAAATCTTCCGTTGCCAGAGTCAGATTAATCCCTGGTAAAGGCAATGTTACAGTAAACAAGAAGTCGCTTGAAGACTATTTCGGAATGGAAATCCTGAAGAGAGAGGTCAGAAGGCCTTTTGAGGTCGCAGGCGTTGAAGGCAAGTTTGACGTGATCGCCACCGTAAGAGGCGGCGGATTCACAGGACAGGCCGGAGCTTTGAGACACGGTATTTCCAGAGCCCTTGCCGCGTCCGACAGAGAAGCGTTCAGAGGTCCTTTGAAGGCTGCCGGTTTCCTGACCAGAGACCCGAGAATGAAGGAAAGAAAGAAATACGGACTCAAAAAAGCGAGAAGAGCTTCACAGTTCTCAAAGCGTTAATTCGATTAACCAACAGACGAGTCGATGCAGTTTTAAAGCACGCCAGAAATGGCGTGCTTTTTCCATAGCCCTATGCTAAAATAAATTCAGGTGCTACCTGAGACACGGTAGGCGGTTAGCCCTCGCAAGAGGGGGTGATGCGTATGTCCATAGCGGAGACAATTGCCTTGTTGGCTTTAATTGTTAACGTTATTTTTGTTACATATCAATTCACAAAAAGAAATAACCGCCCAAGCGACCAAACTTTTGCGGTTATCCTTTAACTGCTAATATTTGGGGCTAAC
>DLFX01000350.1:0-786 GCA_002482405.1 Firmicutes bacterium UBA7709
GAATTTTGGCGAAGTATTTTCAGGTTCAACTGATTTGGCCACCAGTCGCGGTTGGATGTGCCGCTTCCCGCGATGCTCTTTGCAGTCATTCCCGTTACCGGACATCTCGGTTCTTCTTGCATGCGCTTACCTTCTTTCTTTCATTCGTCTATTTGGTCATCCCTGCAAGCAGGGCAGATCCCGTTGAAAAACACCCGGTGACCGACCACCTTGAATCCCGTGGCCTGCTGCAAGTTGCGGTCGAGATCCCCCAGGCTGGCTTCGTCAATATCGTAGTAGCGGCCGCAATGAACGCATCGGATATGCTGGTGCGGCTCCGTTTGGAGTTCAAACCGGTCGGGAGAATCCGGAACGGACAGACGCCGGATGATCCCATCCTCCGCCATCAACTGAAAGTGCCTGTACGCGGTTCCCAGGCTCATGTGCGGATAGGTTTTGCGAATTTCGTTGATGACTTCCAGCGCGGTGGGATGATCGAGCACTTTCAAAGCGTCGATCACCAGTTGCCGCTGGATGCTGTTTCTGCGAATCGGTTTGTTCATAAACGCTCCGAACTAGGAATTATTCCTACTATTATTCTAATGCCTTTCTATCCGTGTGTCAAGCCGTTGAATCCAAAAAAGGCCCGTTGCCATGAAAAAAGACGGACGGCATACTGTGGAAAGATACGCGATAGCAAAAGAGAAGGATGTACAGCGTCCCTCATTCATCCAGATAGTACTCGACCTGAGCCTTTGTTTGATAAAGCTGGTTGATGTTCTTGCCCCATACCCCAATTTTTCCGGA
>DLFX01000350.1:797-1998 GCA_002482405.1 Firmicutes bacterium UBA7709
CGTCTCCGAAGCGTTTGTCAGCTTGTGCGCGCCTTTTTCGTCGGCCGGAAAGAACAAAAAGTCTCCCGCGGAAACGGTCCGTTCGCCCAGCGGCGTTTTCAAGATCCCGTGTCCGCTGAGGATGTAAAAGGATTCTTCGTTTTTCACATGGTAATGATACGGATATGCGGACTTAAGCGGCGGAATTTCGTAAAGGGATACGGCGCATTGCTGCGCNNAGTACCAATTCGCGCTTGTAGTATTCGTACCCTTCGTGTTCGTCCTTGTGCTTGGCTTCAACCTCGTTCGCTTTTTGGTGGATCATCTCGCCCATTTTCTGTCACCTCCCGGATCAACGGTATCATAAAAGATAAGGGAAAGCAAGGAAAATCCCGACTGGGCTTGCCATGGCAGGATGCTATTTCCGTTGTGCCCGTTATTCTCTTGCGATGAGCTCCGCCGCCGACAATCGCCTACCGGGTGCCCTTTTGGATTGCGGCGCAGGTTTGCGTCCATAATAGGCCGGGTAAGTAAAAGCATATGATGGATAATTGGGGCACATGGAAATGAAAGCAATAACACTATGGCAACCGTGGGCGACTTTGCTGGCTTGCGGCATAAAAGAATACGAAACACGATCATGGGCGACTCAATATCGCGGATTGATGGCGATCCATGCCGCGGCTTGTGAACCGAAAAATCTACGTGATCAAATGTCCGGCGTTGTTGCCTCAATTCTTGGGATAGAGAATCAACCTGAATATCCAAGAGGCGCTGTCATTGCAACCGCCGATTTGATTGCCTGCCATGAGATGGTGGAAGACGAAAACGGGAATGTCGGATTCTGGTACGGCGATCATGGGATGCGGAAGTTTTATGCCATCAGCGAACGGCAAGCATTGTTGGGAGATTGGAAAGCCGGACGGTTCGCGTGGGCGTTTGCCAATAGGAAGATGTTGGATACGCCCATTCCCGCAAAGGGTGGTCAGCGGATTTGGAATTGGAACGGAGCGCTATAAGATGTGTAATCCACAAAAAGCCGCCCAAAAGGCGGCCTGATTTTTACCATGAAACATAAAAACCCGGTGCTTCCGGGTTTTCGTGCGGCAGCATTGCATCCGGGTTGACTTCCTTTTATGGCGGCGTAATCACTTTTTTATCAAACCACACCGCTCGCCTCAACCGATTCGGATTTTTGTAATGCGTTTTTTCAACATAGCCA
>DLFX01000350.1:2005-2622 GCA_002482405.1 Firmicutes bacterium UBA7709
GGAATCATCGTTGTCACTCCAGGACGGACCAAGAATCAATCTGCCGCCATCAACCAAATAATTCTCCATTAAGTGTTCAAAAAACATCAGTTCGTCCTCTTCGGGGACTTGGCCCAACCCTCCCACATGAATATAGTCAAATTTATGTTCAGGCTTCCAGAAAAACGAATTGCCGATATAGAAATGTTCGCGCCACTGGGGAAGCCTGCTTTTGGCCAATTCAATTAACCCTTCCGATATATCTACCCCAAACATCTGCAAGTCAAAGCCAATAGCAGCCGCCCATTTGTGTACCATCTCACACAAATGTCCGTTAGCACATCCGACATCGAGGAAGGTTCCGTTTTTATAGATGGCTTCAACAATCGGCAAATGCGAAAAAGCATAATGGTATTCGTCGCCGCCGTGCCCTGATTGCCCACGGGGATTGTTTTGCGAAAGGTATAGTTTTGTAAAATAGACTTTGTTTATTTCGTACCATTCATCTTTGCTGATTTCATTGTTGCTAAGCGCGGCATTCACATAGGAATTGAAGTCGTTTGCAAGGGGTAACGACAAGGCATAGTTTTTATCCATAGTTTTTTCCTCCCGCAAGACTGCTGCTCATACTGTATGCG
>DLFX01000350.1:2633-3251 GCA_002482405.1 Firmicutes bacterium UBA7709
GGTAAACGGTAAAGCCGTTTTTTTTCATACAAATTCATCCATGCGCATCCCCTGATAATGCTTATTTTGTCCGCTGTTATTTCAAATCTTTCCTCATAACCACAACATTGTCCTGTTCTGCCATTTTAACAAATCCCACCTTCTGATATAACCGAATGGGGCCGCAATTATCCCATTCGTACCGTTCAGTACGCGCAATGGGGAAACCTTCGACAGCAATATAGCCCTCGGTTTTTGCGTCCTCGCACACACGGGCGAGGAGAGCGGTGGCGACGCCTTTCATGCGATATTCCGGAGCGATCTCGAAGCAGGCCACTATTTTTATGCGCATTCTTTCGCGTTTCTCGGTCGACATTTTAAAACGTACGCCGTTGCAAGATTCGATGGGATAGTTTACCTTATCATTCGCGTTGCACCAACCGATCGATTTCCCATCCACATAGGCCAGATAACCCCGCAAAACACCGTCCGCAATTTGCCGCTCGGCGACTTCCCGGGAGACACGGCCGGGATCTCGCCCCTGAGCATTGTCTATCGCCGCTTTCGCCTGCTCTTTGGTCATTTGATACATCTGGCAATAACATCGATATGGGGAATCGTCAGTGAACGCTCGGTTTT
>DLFX01000350.1:3294-3489 GCA_002482405.1 Firmicutes bacterium UBA7709
ATAGTAATATTCATGTTTGCCCTCCTGCACGGTATGTAAAAATTCTATCTTGCTATTTCATAAACACTTACATATTCCTTATCATAGGCAAATGTCATACCTGCTTTCTCGGCAACTCTTTGAGAGACCAAATTCCCATGCTCAATTTCTGCACAGATTTTCATGTCTGCGCCCAACTCTCCGAGTTTGCCAAAT
>DLFX01000189.1:0-2029 GCA_002482405.1 Firmicutes bacterium UBA7709
CGGCGCTGAAGCGCCGGACAGAATGTTAAGGAGACGGAGCAGAATGAATCTTATCAGTGAAAACTTCACCGTTGGAAAATATATTTCGATTATTTTCCGATACGGTCAGAACTATATGAACCGGAAGCTGGAGCCCTATCACATCGGACGCGGACAAAATATGATCCTGTTTACCCTGTTCAAAAACGGCGGGATCCGGCAGGAGGACCTGGCATGCTATTTGAAAATCGATAAAGGCAGCATCGCCAAGTCGTTGAAAAAGCTCGAAGATGAAGGCTACATCGAGAGAAGGATCGACGATGAAGATAAGCGGGCATATAAAGTTTATCTGACCCAAACAGGGATCGACATCATGCCGGTGCTGGAAGAGGCCGCCCGGCAGTGGGAAGACGGTCTTACGGCGGATCTTTCGGAGGAAGAGAAACAAAAAATGAAGCGTTTATTGAATAAAATGGCAATGAAGGCCTTTGAATTAAATCAACCGATAGGGAAAATGGAATAGGAGAATTGGATATGAAAAAAATTGAATATAAGTGGATTGCGCTTTCATGCACTACGCTGGGGGCCCTTTTTTCTGTGTTGAGCGGCAGTACGCTGACCATCGCTTTGCCTGTCATCATGAAGGATTTGAACGCCAGCATGAGCGTCATCATGTGGACGATCATGATCTATATGCTTTCGCTGACAATCCTTGTCCCTTCCATCGGAAGGGTCGCCGACATGATTGGCAGAAAGAAAATGTTTATCGCCGGCTTCTTAGTGTTTACCGTTGGATCGATTTTATGCGGATTCTCTCATACCGGAATACAGCTGCTTATTTACCGCTTTATCCAGTCTCTGGGAGGAGTTCTGCTGGTGGCCAACAGCACCCCCATCGTGGCGGACGCCTTTCCGAAAAACGAACTTGGCAAAGCTATGGGCATCAACGGAATGATCGTCAGCGTCGCATCCGTCATCGGACCGATCCTTGGCGGATTCATCTTAAAGTTCGGCTGGAGATATATCTTCTACATCAATATTCCCATCGGGATCATCGGAACGATCTGGTCCATCCTCCAACTGAAAGAGTTGGATGTGCTCCCGGAAAAGCAAAGATTTGACTGGGGCGGAACGCTGACGTTTACCCTGGGAATGACGGCGCTTCTGCTGGCATTGACCATCGGAAGTATCGCGGGCTGGGGCGATCCCCATGTGATTGGCTTATTGGCCGCCGCCGCAATCTGCCTGGCTTTCTTCATTTATATTGAAAATAAAGTCGATCAGCCGATGCTGGATCTGGAGCTCTTCAAGTCCAGGGTGCTCGCCTTCGCCTTCAGCAGCAATCTGCTCAACGGCATTGCCCGCGGCGCCGTCATGTTCCTGCTCATATTTTATTATGAGGGAATCAAATCCATCGATCCCATGGTAGCCGGAATCCTGCTGACGCCTTTCGCCGTCTCCATGATGATCAGCGCGCCCATCAGCGGATGGCTGTCCGATAAAATAGGAGCCCGGTCCCTGAGCTCTATCGGTCTGCTCATTTCCGCTTTGGGAATGATCGGAATGATAAGGATCTCCGCCAATACATCCATCTTTGAACTGGGAGTCTGGATGTTCATATCGGGCTTCGGCTCAGGAATGTTCTTCTCACCCAACACCAGCGCCATCATGGGGGCCGTTCCCGTCGAACGCCGCGGAATTGCCGCCGGAGTGAGAACCATGATGAACAACGCCGGAAATGTAATCAGCCTCGCATTTGCCATGGCCGTCATATCATCCAGCATCGATCCGAACGCCATGCAGAAGCTGTTTACCCACTCTCAGGTCGGATCTCAGGGAATCGCTGTCAACGGCTTTATTTCAGGGCTGAGGCTGGTGTTCACCATTTCTTTCATCATCAGCCTGATCGCCGCTTTTATCTCCTATCTCCGGGGGCCGGAACCCAAATGGGAAACGAAAGCAAAATTGAGTTAAGAAAAGTAAAACATATATAAAAAGAAGAGGCTTTCGCCTCTTCTTCAACCGTTGAAATACGGTTCTTTTTTTATGC
>DLFX01000189.1:2035-3016 GCA_002482405.1 Firmicutes bacterium UBA7709
AGGCTTCCGCTGGCAATGGCATCCTCTGTCATCTTCGGGATCTGCCGGAAGAACTCTTCCTTGTCGATGCCGAACTCTTCCGGAGTCTTGATGCTCAGCGTCCGAAGCAGAGCTCTGGTCGCAACCACGAAAGCCTCCGCTCCTTCATCGGGCGTCATGCCGGGGCGATAAACGCCGATGGTCTTCGCAAGCTGATTCAGCCGCGCCACCGCGCCCGGTTTCAGATAGTCAAGACATACGTCCAGAAGCATCGCGTTTGACAGTCCGTGGGGTACATGGAACAACGCGCCGATGGGACGGCTCATGCCGTGAACGATGGTTACCGAAGCGTTGCTGAAGGCAATGCCGGCTTCCAGCGCCGCGATTGCCATTTCCCTTCTGGCTTCCACATTGGAGCCGTTGGTATAGACTTCATAAATGTTATCAAATATCCTCTTTACGGCGGACACCGCATAAAGGTCGCTCATGGAGAAAGCCTTCAAAGACGTATAGGCCTCGATCGCATGGGTCAGGGCGTCGACTCCCGTAGCCGCAGTTACTCCCGGCGGTACCGTCAGGGTAAAGACCGGGTCGACAACCGCGATATCGGCCATCAGCTTCGGATCGCTCAGGAGCATTTTCACGCCCGTATCGGTGTTGGTAATGATGGATACTTTTGTGGCCTCCGATCCTGTGCCTGCCGTCGTCGGAATTGCGCAGGTCGGCGGAAGTTCATGCTCGATCTTCTTTCCCATATATTCGGTGATGCTTCCACCGTTCGCCACTACGGCTCCGATGGCCTTCATGGAATCGATAGGGCTTCCCCCGCCGATGCCGATCAAAAAATCACAGCCTTCTCTTTTGTAAATTTCAACGCCTTCATCTATCATAGTGTGAGTAGGTTCGCAATTAATACCGGAATATATTACATACGAAACTTGAATCTCATCAAGAGCATCTGTCAATTTTTTAACGTTATTAAGCTTCACCATGACATCGTCG
>DLFX01000189.1:3025-3199 GCA_002482405.1 Firmicutes bacterium UBA7709
ATTTCAAATACTCCATGCTCATTTTCAGAGCGTTTTCACCAGACACTATATACTGGGGAATAAAGAATAAATTCGCCATGTTTATGCCTCCCAACATACTATATATTATGGATTTTACTGATTAGCCAAATGATAGCATAACAAAAAATCAAATACAACATCTTTTTGATAATT
>DLFX01000107.1 GCA_002482405.1 Firmicutes bacterium UBA7709
CATCGTCGCGCCGTAGGCGGTGATCGCCTCTACCTCCGTCCTTTCGTGATTCTTGATATTGATTGCGGAAACGATCAGATACCCAGGGCTTGGATGTCTCGGCATGATCATCACATCATCAAGCTTCATGCTGAATTCCTGGCTGCCCTCGACCGTGTCCCGCATCAACGGCAGGACAGGCCCGCCGGAAGGATAGGTATTGGTTACCAGATAGACGATCTCCCCGTTCTTTCTGCTTGAAAGATAGCGGCCCTCCATCTCATGACCTTTCAGATAAGTGGGCTTCAATGGATCGGAAATATCATAGACGTCCGCGAAGCTGTAGGTTTTCGACGGAATGTAAGGGGGCATGATCCCGATATCCTTAAGGCCCGTTTCCATCCTCACATTGTCATTGATTACGACGCGGTTATTTTCGGATCTCGTTCCGAGCAAAACCAGCCTGTCGCCGTCCACGTAGATCTCGTTCACCGTTTTATCAGCCGAAAGCCGGATCACGGTGTCGTCGCTCAGCTTGCCTTTATTGGCTCCGACGATTCGTACCGCGTTATTTCCCGCGATGTAAATGTATTTTCCGTCTGTCTTTACGATATCCGCCTCATCGATGCCCTCGACCTGAACGTTGGTCTGTGAATAAGAATCGTCTTTTGCGCTTGACGCCGCCTTGGATACGGGGATCAGACCCTGATCCCCGGCAGATGCGGCATTCTCCGATATGGTATAGTAGATCTCCGGATCCTTGATACCTGTCGCCTGCACGGTCAGAGCTTTTGCGAGCTCCTGCATCGTCCTTGCCTTCACGGCTTCGCCGATTTTAGCCGTGACATCCTCCATAAGTCCGGGCGACGAATTCAGTTTTATTTCCCGGTCAGACACGGCGATCACGCGGTTAAAATAGGATACCTTCTTTCCCAGCACATCCTCGCAGATCACCCGGAGCGGCACCATAGTGCGCCCGTCCACGATCAAGGACTGAGCGTCCATATCGAATTCTTTTCTCTGCAAACCGTCTTTTACGATATATTTTTTGCTGCCGACAGGAAAGAGATATTCCTTCCCGCCGTATCCGATGACGGCTGTCTTTTTCGCCGAGTCGTAAGACACCTCTGCGCCGAAGTATTCCGAAATCGCTTTTAAAGGAAGCAGCGTCTTTGACTGTATGACGAGAGCAACCAGGTCCGGATTGGTCGAATCCAGCATTTCAACCTCTCCGTTGGATAAGATCAGCGGACTCCCCGTATAAAGGTATACATCTCCGGCGGCGGATGCTTTCGTATCCGCTTCGTTTCCGCCTGACGCCAGCGCCAGAACCGTCCCGGACAACAGCATGATCAGGATCAAAGCGACGTAAAGGAATGGCTTTTTCCTCATTGCAAAATCCCCTTTCTGTTTCGTTCATTCCGTTTTATATAATTTTTATCTATTTGACGGAGGGCCCTGCCATAAAGTTCCTGTAAAAATCCGCCTCTGAAGCATTTCTGAAATAATTGCGAAATAATTTCTTAACTTGACCTGTTATCGGTCCTCCGACTATAAGAACCCCTGGAAGCAGATCGTTTCCAGGGGTTCTTATTCGGTCAGGTTCGGTCGGGAATTCCGATAAATGCTTTTATTCGCTGATCTCCTCCAGGGATTTTCCCATGGTCTCCTTGCCAAACAGCGCTACCACAAGCGCCACCACGGCAAATACCCCGGTGAGCAGTACGAAAACATATCCATACCCGGTNNGTAAGCGTTGCAAATAGCCGCTACGATCAGCGGAGCCGCAAAGGCGCCTACTCTTCCGAAAGCGGCGGCCCATCCCGTGCCGCTTCCTCTGGCGGCGGTAGGATATACCTCCGGCGTATATGCGTATACGCAGCCCCAGGCCCCAAGACTGAAGAAATAGAGCAGGCATCCATAAGCCAGGACCTGTGACACCGACGCGGCATGTCCGAACAGCCATGCCGCAAGTGCGGTACCGGCAAAGTAGATCGTAAGCACCCATTTTCTTCCGATCCTTTCAATCAGCCATCCGGCGCTAAAATATCCGGGCAGTTGCGCAAAGCACATGATCAATGTAAATTCAAAGCTTTTCACCATGGCAAAGCCCTGAGCCATCAAGATGGTCGGCGTCCATAGCACAAAGCCGTAATAGCCGAAATTGATGCCGATCCAGATGACCCAAAGCACAAAAGTGCTTCGGGCATATTTCTTTGACCAAAGCTCTCCCAGGGATAAGCGCATACCGCTGTCCTTAACGTGCTTCTGAGATTTTTCCTCTTCGGGATTCGGGGAGTTATGCAAGTCCAAAGAATGCTCCTCTGGAGAATATTCTTCAAAGCCGGCCTCTTTTTCCATAATCCGGACCAGGCGGTCCGCTTCGCTTCCTTTTCCCGAAGTCTCCAGGTATCGCGGGGATTCGGGGACCGCTTTTCTCAAATACGCGGCAAACAAGGCGGGAACCGCTCCGATCAGGAATGCCGCGCGCCAGCCGTAAACCGGGATCATCAAATAGGCCACCAGCGCCGCAAGGATCCATCCCCAGGCCCAAAAGCTTTCCAGGATGATCACGTTGCGCCCGCGTATCTTCTTCGGCGAGAACTCGCTGATCAGAGTCGAAGCCGCCGGCAATTCCCCACCGAGCCCAAAGCCCGTCAGGAACCTCATCACAAGCAGCATCGGATAATTCACGGAAAGACCCGCCAGCCCGCTGGAAATGCCATAGATCACCAACGTCCACATCACGACGGTCCTTCTTCCCCATTTATCCGCGGCCATACCCGACAGAGCCGCGCCTAAGATCATGCCCAACATTCCCGCGCTGCCCAGCACGCCGATCTGTCCCGTGGACAATCCCCAGTCTGTGCCGATGGCGGCCATAACGCCGGAGACCATTCCCTGGTCCATGGCGTCAAACATCCATCCGATTCCCGTAAGAAACAGTATTTTCTTTAACATGGGCGTCGACGGCAGACGGTCAATACGATTAGCGATATGATACATTTAAATCTCTCCTTCTTCCATTTGCTGGCTTTCTCGAATTATGACAATTCATTGCGCTATTGGTTTTTCTTGTATTAACATATGTATAGTTATATGTCTTGTCACTAGCTTTAGTCTACCATATTAATATGGAACAAATCAAGATTTATTACGCAGAAAATCTATGAATCAAAGATTCATGATTTTCCAGCATAAATTCTGTCAACATCGCTAAAGCGCCGGACAGAATGTTATATGAAACGAAGGACAGAAAAATCTGTCCTTCGCAAAATGTACTTTTATTTTGTTTTTCAGGCCAAAATCAAACGCTTTACGCTGATTCTTATACGCCTTTCTTGAACTGTTCTTCTCTGGTTTCCTCAGGAAGAGTGAAATCGCATTCCATCAAAGGAACAAGCTTCGACTTTTTCTTGATCTTATAGCCGATTACCAATGCCGGGAAGACCGGAATCAGCAGATAGTTTGAAATAAAGTCAAACCAGGTGAAATCTTCAAATACCCACATGTTGGAGAAGAGCAGGATGATGGAAATACCAATCATCGCAACGATGGGAGCGACCGGGTAGAACTTTCCTTTGTATTTCAGTTCTGAAACGGAATGACCCTGAGCAACCCACGCTTTTCTAAATCTGTAGTGGCAGATGGAAATTCCGAGCCAGATAAAGAATCCGCTGAGAGCNNNCAAAGAAGGAAAGGGCTGCGATACAGCCGGTTGCCCATACAGCGCGATAAGGAACGCCTCTGTCGTTTGTCTTGGAGAAGAACTTGGGGGCATTCCCGCGCAAGGACATTGCATGGAGCATTCTGGATGAGGTGTACAGACCTGAGTTACCGCAGGACAGTACAGAAGTAAGAATAACCGCGTTCAAAACCGAAGCAGCAGACGCAAATCCTACATTTTTGAATACCAGAACAAATGGAGACGCCGCTACGTTTTCCGGGCTTCCATTCAGCAGATCCGGTTCGGTAAACGGAATCAGAGTACCGATTACGAAAATAGCGCCTATGTAGAAGAGCAATATCCTCCAGAATACTGTGTTGATCGCTTTCGGAACCATCTTAGCCGGGTCAGCCGATTCAGCTGCGGCAAGGCCGACGATCTCAGTTCCCTGGAATGAGAAGCCTGCTACGACGAATACGCTCATCATTGCGGCAAAGCCGCCTACGAAAGGAGCTTTCTGTCCGGGGCCATTATCCAAAACCCAGTTCTGGAATCCCGTCGTATGGTTGCCCATGATGCCGAAGATTGCGAGAATACCGACGATCAGGAAAATGATAACCGCAATTACTTTAATTCCCGCAAACCAGTATTCGGCCTCTGCATAGGACTTTGTGGAAATAAGGTTCAAGGCCATCAGCAGTACGAACGAGCATATCGCAACCAAAGTTACGGGAACGTCCGGAACCCAGAACTTAAAGATCAGGCCGGCTGCTACGAATTCCGCCGCAACGGTGATCGACCATGAGAACCAGTAGTTCCAGCCCACTGCAAATCCAAAAGCCGGATCGATGAATCTGTTGGCATAAGCTTCAAAAGAACCTACTAACGGAAGCTGCGTTGCCATTTCTCCAAGAGATGTCATCATAAAAAACACAATAATACCCATTAGCGCATAAGCGACTAAAGCACCTCCCGGGCCGGAACTCGAAATCGCACTGCCACTTGCAAAGAACAAACCTGTTCCAATGGCTCCGCCGATAGCTATCATACTAAGCTGCCTGGATCTTATACCACGGTTCAGTTTAGAGTCTTCGCTAACTTTTTCTGTACCCATAATAATTCTCTCCTTACCTTAAATAAATAGATTTACACTGAAGCAGCCCACCGAAGGTCAACTGCTTACGTCACAGCATGAAGGCAATTTCAATGCTTTTGACGTTTGCCCAAAGCAAGGGCGTTTTCGATAAAAAATGTTCCTTTTCAATCGGTTTCGGTACCACCTCCGATCCTTCAGAAAATTACAATAAATGATACTTTTGAAAAGCCTTTGCTTTTACAAAGAATTCTGTCAATTCATTATACCTNNTGTGGAACCGCTCAAATTTGAACAAACTATTGAAATCGAAGGAGTTTCAGCTATTAAATTCAATAGCAAAACGCAAATTTTTTTGCAATTCTTTCCTGAATTGGGCGATGTGCTGAACCATTATATAAAAAGAGAGATCACTCTCTCTTTAAAAGCTTTTCTAAGTGATCTCTCCCTGTCTTATCTTATTTTCAACGACTTTTTTGCCAAGCTCCGGAAGAGCTCTGGACGGCAAATCGCCGTAATCCACGCTGCCGTTGGGCGAATTGCGCTTGACCTCTTCCTTTCCCAGCTCAACGAGCTCCTTGGAAATCAAATTTCCAAGATCCCTGGACTTTACATTTCCTAAATCAACATTGCTTTCGACCATCGATTTCACCTCCTGTCATTAGTCTGACCACGAATGATCCTGCTATGTATGAAATAATTTTGGATAAATTCAAAAATTATGCGTAAAATAATCGCGACAAGTGAGAATAACCGCGGGATAATCAAACTGCTGGATGTAAGTGGCTGAAGGGAAATAACTGCCGGCTCACAAAAATTCAGCAGGGTCTGATTATAGATGGCAACTGAATAACACGAACAGGAGGCAGTTGATTCAACTGTCTTTTGTTTTATGCGTATCTCTTTTATCCGTTTAGGGCAAAATGAATTTATGATAAGCCAGGAGGTGGTCTTGATGAATTATGATACGACAAAAAACAGAGCGGATACGGAAGCCGCTGTCAGGCAGCTTGCCGCGAAATTTCAGGATCTGGCAAAGATCCCCGCATCGAAGCCCCCAAATACAGCGAATTCGTCCAAGCCGGTACAGACTTCCGAATTTGCGTATTCCGACGTCCTTGATGAAGTAAAGGAAAAGGAAGTGCCAATGAAAAATTCC
>DLFX01000300.1 GCA_002482405.1 Firmicutes bacterium UBA7709
AATTCCGGTTCGTGACAGACCAGCAAAATCGTGCCCTTGAATTCTATGAGGGCCTTTTTTAATTCCGCCTTTGCCTCCACATCCAGGTGGTTTGTGGGCTCATCCAAAACCAGCCAGTTCGCCTCCCGCTGCATCAGCTTGCAGAGCCGCACTTTGGCGTTTTCGCCTCCGCTCAGCACCTTCATCTGGCTGGTGATATGCTCGTTGGTCAGGCCGCATTTCGATAGGGCGGCGCGGACCTCGGCGTTAGTATAAGAAGGGAATTCCTTCCACAGGGATTCCAGGGCGGTTTCCGAGCTGTCACGGTCCGCTTCCTGCTCAAAGTATCCGGGGTGAAGGAAATCACCCGGCTCCAGACCGCAGGATACGGGCTTGATCTCTCCTAGAATGGTCCTTAGCAAGGTGGTCTTTCCGAGGCCGTTGGTACCGATGACGGCAATTTTCTGTCCCCGCTCCAGGGTGAAGCTTACCGGCCTCGTCAAGGGTTCGCCGTATCCCAGGACCAGGTCCTTTCCCTTCACGATAAACCGGCTGGGAGTCCTCGCTTCTCTGAATTCGAAATAGGGCTTCGGCTTTTCCTTCGGCCGTTCCAGTACCTCCATTTTATCCAGCATCTTCTGACGGCTGTTTGCCATTCCCCTCGTAGCCACCCTGGCTTTATTTCTGGCGATGAAATCCTCCATCCGTTCGATTTCCTGCTGCTGCTTTTCATATGCCTTTAATTCCTGATTCTTCTTCACTTCGTGCATTTGCAGGAATTTTTCATAATCGCCGGTGTAGCGGGTGAGTGTCCCGTCATCCACGTGATAGATCACATTGACGACGGAATTGAGGAATTCCATGTCGTGGGACACGAGAATAAAGCTGTTCTCGTAATCCAACAGATATTTTTTCAGCCATGCGATATGCTCCGCATCCAGATAGTTGGTGGGCTCGTCCAGAATCAGAATGGAAGGGTCCTGGAGCAGAAGCTTCGTCAAAAGCACCTTGGTGCGCTGGCCGCCGCTCAAATCCGCCACATCCTTATCCAGGCCGATGGAAGCAAGACCCAGCCCGTTGGCAATTTCTTCGATCTTGGCGTCAAGGGTATAAAAACCGCTGTGCTCCAGGATATGCTGGAGCTCGCCGGCGTCCTCCAGCATTTCTTCGACGTTGGCGCCCTCGGCGGCCATGGCGTCATAAAGGGCCAGCATCTCAGCCTCCAGGTCAAACATATGCTGAAAGGCCTCCCGCAGGGCGTCCCTGATGGTCATTCCTTTTTTGAGGGAGGAATGCTGGTCCAGGTAGCCCACCGTTACGCGCTTGGACCATTCGACCCTGCCTTCGTCAGGGGCCAACTGGCCGGTTATGATATTCAAAAAAGTGGACTTTCCTTCCCCGTTTGCGCCGATGAGCCCGATGTGCTCGCCCTTCAGCAGCCGGAAGGAAGCGTCCTCCAATATTCTCCTGCCCCCAAAACCATGGGTGACATTTTCTACAGTCAATAAACTCATTTTTCTTCTCCCGTGAATGCAAATACCTCATTATTTTATCGGTTAAAGGGCTCTCTGTCAACAATAACAGGGATAGACCTTGACTTTGGCGAGAACCTGCCATATTCTATTAAAGTACGGTCAAAGATCGGTCAAAGTGCGGTTATGTTAAGGCGCCGCAGCTAGGCTTAAGTACTATTTTAAGCTATATAAGGCGCTTGGCAAGGAGGAAAGAGTTTGTTTTTAATATTTGCAAAGATTTTAAGCGTATTCGGCATTTCGCTGTTTGGATATATCGGTAATAAATTAAAATGGTTTCCGGAGGAATCGACGAAGTATTTTTCCCTGCTTCTGGTCAACATTACAAGTCCGTGCCTCGTTATCTATTCCATGAGCCAGGAAGAGCTTACCAAAGAGACTCTGTCTTCTGTCGTGCAGACCGCGGGATTTATGCTTCTGGCGCTGATTATAACTACGGTCATTTCCATTCTGTGCCTTAAGATCATGAGAGCGCCTATGGCAGACAGAGGCGTATACCGATTCCTTCTGGTCCTTACCAATTGTGGCTTTATGGGGTTTCCACTCTCTCTTGCCGTTTTTGGAAAAAAGGGTTTGTTTCTCATGATCATCGCCAACGCGGTCTTCACATTTTATGCTTATTCAGTCGGAGTCATCATGCTCGTCTCCGGTTCGAAGAGCGGCCTTACAGTTAAAACCGCGGCAAAATCGCTGGTTTCCATTCCTGTCGTCACCAGCATTATCGGCATATTGATCTTTATATTCGGCATCTCATTGCCGTCCCTCCTGACGAACTTTCTCGAGATGGTAGGGAATATTACCGTTCCGCTTTCCATGATCATCATCGGGATCCAGCTCGCGGAAAGCAAGGCCATGGAGATCCTCACCAACAGGCATCTCTTTGAAATCATCATTCTAAAACTGATCGCCATACCTGCGGCCCTTTTCGGAATATTCCTTTTGATTCCCGTGAATCCATTTGTCCTTTGTCTCGTGGTGTTCGCCATGTCCATGCCTTCCGCCGCAATCTCGCCTGTACTTTCGGAGCTTCACGGCGTCAATGCAAGGCTGGCCGCTCAGGGAGTCTTTATCACCACTCTGTTTTCTCTAATCAGCATCCCGGTCACCGCCCTCCTGCTCAATCTGTTTCTGGGGGCGTAAGCGGACCGCAGCCTCGACCGCCCGTAGAAGCTGCGACTGCTCAGAATATCGAGTATAGAGTAAAATCTTGCTCATAATATCAGAACCTTGCAAGAGTAAATTCCGTTTCCATTCAAAACCGGAATTTACTTTTTCAATTAACGGGGAAAGAAAATAATAAAAAATGATTGACATATATTTACATATATAGTATTATTATACTACAAAACATGCGGCGCGAGGAACCACAGTGACGGTCAGAAGGGGTGTTTTGAATAGAATTAGGAAAGGAAGAAAAACAAATGGCAGGAAAAGAACGGGACAAAGACAGGGAAATTACATTTGAATTGGAGGAACATGTCGGGATTATCGGAATCTCGCCCACCGGCTGGAAAAAAGAACTCAACATGGTCGCGTGGAATGGAAACCCGGCCAAGTTCGATCTCCGGGAGTGGGATGAAGATCATTCCCACATGAGCAGGGGAATCACCATGAACAAGGATGAAGTCAAATCCCTGACGGAAATCCTGAATGGACTGCAATTGCAGTAAAAACATAATTCCTGCACATCACAACCGATGAAAAACGCAGGCGCCCAAATCTCCCCTTGATCTGCATATGATCTAAAAAATTATATGCAGATTTTTCGCGGTGTTCCCGCTTCACAAAGAGTAAACTTATGGGTTATAATGATTCCAATAATTAATATGCGGCAAAGCCGCAAAAAGGGCGTTGCCGTATGTAGAATCAATATATTTTACTCGACTTTTGCTCGACGACGCTCGCAAAATATAATGGAACAAACTGAGAAACTGGGAGGAAACACTATGACAAAGCTGAAAATAACCGCGGGCGGTTACGAATTTACCGGAAAACTGGAAGAAGAATTGGCGCCTAAAACCTGTGAAGTGTTTAAAAAGCTGCTGCCCCTTGAAAATAAACTGATCCATGTGCGCTGGAGCGGGCAGGGGATGTGGATTCCTTACGGTGATTTGAGATTGGGGCTGGACTATGAGAATCACACCAGTCACCCGGCAAAGGGCGAATTCCTGCTCTATCCGGGAGGGGTCAGCGAGATGGAAATCATCGTGGCATACGGGAGATGCCTGTTCTCAAGCCAGGTGGGTCAATTGGCCGGAAATCATTTTCTAACTATCACAGAAGGCCTGGAGGACTTGGAAAAGCTGGGAGAAAAAGTCCTGTGGGAGGGCGCCCAGCCCATCCGCATCGAATATCTTTAATGAAAATGGATTGACTGAGGCCAGCGATCCAGGCCGGCGCCGGACCTGAAATGGGTCAAAAAATGCACCGTGGCATGTGTGTTCCCAACGGAAACCGTGAAACCTATTCCCGTTTTCATGCGAAGCATTTAAAGACGGCGGTTTCCAAGAGAACACACTGCCAGGTGCGTACTTTTAATTGACTTATTTTAATAGTTCTATCGCCTTCTCCGGATCGCTGACCTTCATGATCAGCCGCGCCGTCCCTCCGTTGGAATAGCCGTACATATAGGACAGGTTGATCCCCGCCCTGGTCAGGAGCTGGAGATTTTTATGGAGCTCGCCTGGAACGTCAGGAGACTCGACGCAGATGANNGCTTCCGAGGCCTTGCCGATATCGTCGACGATCATTCTCAGGACGCCGTATTCCGCGGTTTCGGCGATGCTCAAAGCGGAAATATTGATGTTATGCTTATAAAGAATGTCTGTTACTTCCTCCAGCCTTCCCAGTTCGTTCTGGAGAAAAACGGATAATTGTTTAATCATNNCATCTCAATTTGCCTCGCAAATGATTGGCAACTGCAAATCCTAATCTTGGATTTTACGCTTGTCGATGACCCTCTGCGCCTTTCCTTCACTGCGCTTGATGGTTTTATGTTCCACTAAGCTGATTATAACACTAACGCCCAG
>DLFX01000216.1 GCA_002482405.1 Firmicutes bacterium UBA7709
GGCGGTCACCGTCAGCGGCAATGTGGATGGATTCGAGTTTACCAACAATTATGTTCACGATACCGACAGCGACGGCCTGGTCCTGGTGGGAGACGGCAAGCTCAAAGGTAAAGCGGTCTGCACCCCTGCGGCCCAAAACCGTGCGAGGAACGGATTTGTCGGGTATAATAAAATGGAAAGAAACAGCCGCAGAGGGAACCCGGATTATCCGGGCAACTGGTTCAATGCCGGGGGCATTTACGCAAACGGTNNCTGCAGGGAAAACGATCTCGGGATCAAGGTGGGAAGCGAAGCCAGGGAGAAGGTTTGCCAGGGCATTACCGTGAGGGATAACCTGATTTACGGCAATCTTTCCAGCGGGATCCTGGCGGGCGGCAACGATATGAATCGCGGCTGGGCCTCAAACTGCAAATTTTTGAACAATACTCTATACAATAACGATACGGAAAAGAGCGGCAGCGGTGAGATCAACCTCTTAAAAAGCCGGGGTATTTTCTTCAGCAGCAATATTGTCTATACGGGCCCGCAGAACCTGACCGTTGTAAAGAGTCTCGGCCCGGAATACGCCTATGACATTTTGTTCAATAATAATATCTATTACGGGCCGGGCGGTTCCCGGAGCCTCAGGTTTACGGGACCCGATACGGGGTCGGTAGGACTGAACATGTGGATACATAAGACGAAGCAGGACAGCAGCTCCAAGGTCGCAAACCCCAGGTTTGCCGACGCCCCAAAGGGTGATTTCAACCTCCTTGGAAATTCTCCGGCAATCGACTTCGGAGATCGCGCTTACGTTCCGGCGGAGGGTGAAAAGGACTTTGGAGGGAACCCCCGGGTAAACGGGAGAGCTGTGGACTGCGGCGCCTATGAACATTAAACGGGCGGCAGACTGCGGAGTCATGAGCGTTAAAAGGGCGGAACCTTTCTTTTGAAATTTACGTCTAAAGAAAAAATTGGAAACCGTGAAAAGAAATAAGGAAAGGGTTAGGGAGAATTTTATGAACGAGTTAAAGAGCAGAATAACGGCAAACATTATCATTGCAGTCATTGCGGCAATAGCAGTCATCGCTGCATCGCTGATTCTGGTAGGGGGAGTGAAGGCGGTCAAAGGCGGCACCGACAAGATTACGGTAACTGGATCGGCAAAGCAGCAAATCACTTCCGATCTCATCGTCTGGACCGGAAGCTTTTCGGCGAAGTCGCCGGCGCTGCAGGACGCCTACACACAGCTGGAAGGGGAGAAGGCAAAAGTCATGGATTACCTTGTAAAGCAGGGCGTTACGAAGGATAACATCGTTTTCTCATCCATCAACACCAATACTTATTACATAATGCTGCCTAACGGCCAATATACCAGCGACGTGGACTATTATGAGCTGAACCAGACCGTTACCATCAGCNNCGACAAGGTCACGGATATTTCCAGAAACGTTACGGAGCTGATCAACGAAGGCATTCAGTTCCAGTCCAACGCGCCTCAGTATATGTATACCAAGATCGCCGACATGAAGGTCACCATGCTGGCCGAGGCCACCAAGGACGCGAGGAAACGGGCGGAAATGATTGCGGAAAACGCGGGGAACAAGCTTGGAAAGCTTAGGTATGCGGATATGGGAGTCATTCAGATCACGCCGCTCTATTCCAACGAGGTTTCGGATTACGGAATGAACGATACCTATTCTCTGGAAAAGGAAATCACGGCCATCGTCCATTGTGAATTTCAAATAAAGTAAAATAAATTTCATGGGAATTTGAAATACAGCAAGGTACATGTTAGGAAAACCTGCATGAATTGCAGGTCAAACAGGATAATTTATGAAATTTAAAGAACTGCTGAATACAAAGGGGCACAAGCCCGGCTACGGGCTGCGTGAATTGCTGGGATATATCGGGCCGGGCCTGTTGGTCACGGTAGGTTTTATCGACCCCGGAAACTGGGCCTCGAATATCGCCGCCGGCTCGGAATACGGGTACAAACTTCTGTGGATGGTGACGCTGTCCACCATCATGCTGATCCTGCTGCAGCACAACGTGGCGCATTTGGGCATCGTTACCGGAGACTGCCTTTCCGAAGCGGCCAAAAAGCACTTAAAGCCCTGGCTGTCGTGGACGGTTTTATCTACAGGTATCGCCGCGACGATTTCCACGGCCATGGCGGAAATCCTCGGGGGAGCCATTGCGCTGAACATGCTGTTTCGTCTTCCTATAAAGCTCGGCGCGGTAATCATTCTGGCGCTGATCCTGTTCCTGCTCTTCGGCAACACGTATAAAAAGCTGGAGAAATGGATCATCGGCTNNGAATTGAGTTTGACCCAGGTAAACTGGCATGAAGCCGCGGTTGGGTGGACCACCGTACGGTTCCCGGAGGGGTCCATGCCCATCATCATGTCGGTCCTTGGCGCTGTGGTGATGCCCCACAACCTGTTCCTTCATTCCGAGGTGATACAGAGCAGGCAATGGAATCTGGAAGACGAGACGGTCATTAAGAGGCAGCTGAATTTTGAGTTTGTCGATACGCTGTTTTCCATGATCGTAGGGTGGGCTATCAACAGCGCCATGATCATCCTGGCGGCGGCGACTTTTTACGAGCACCATGTCAAGGTGGAGGAGTTGGGGCAGGCCCAGCAGATGCTTGCGCCTATCTCAGGCAGCATGTCGGCGGTCGTATTCGCCTTAGCTCTGCTGTTTGCGGGGATATCTTCCACGATGACCGCGGGGATCGCCGGCGGAACCATATTTGCAGGGCTTTACGGAGAGCCCTTTGACATCAAGGACAGACACTCCAAGGTAGGCGTGGTGGGGATCCTTGCACTGGGAACCGCTGTGATCTTCCTGGTCAGCGATCCCTTCAAAGGCCTGATCTACAGCCAGATGCTTCTCAGCATTCAGCTTCCGATCACCGTATTCCTCCAGATCTATCTCACGTCATCCAAAAAGGTCATGGGGAAATACCGCAACACAGTCCTTCACAACATTTTCCTGTGGACCATCGCCGCCGTTTTAACGGTTTTGAACATCATGCTGTTTGTAAGCTATCTGAAGGGATGACTGCGATCTGAAATTTATAAGCCGCTTGAAGCTGGGCGCAATCTGAAAAGCGGAAGAGATATTTTTTAGAATATAAAAGGGGGGCCAGGATGGGCAAGGCAATCGTTGCGGCTATTTCCACGATAGTCGTTTCAATCATAGTGGTAAATCTTGCCGGGGAGCGCT
>DLFX01000030.1:0-2120 GCA_002482405.1 Firmicutes bacterium UBA7709
CGGGAAAAATCAGGGCTGGACGTGGGATGGATCAACGGCGGATTCATGGTGCTGGAACCGGAGGTATTCGATTATATTGAGAACGACAGCGTGATCTTTGAGAGGGAGCCTCTGGAAATGCTGGCCAGAGATCATAATTTGGCTGCGTTTCAGCATATGGGTTATTGGCAATGCATGGATACCCAGCGGGATAAAATGCTTTTAGAGGATCTGTGGGAAAAGGGAGACGCGCCGTGGAAAATCTGGAAATAAGGGAGTTTTATCGCAAGAAACGGGTTTTCGTAACAGGACATACGGGGTTTAAAGGTTCCTGGCTTTGCCAAATTCTCTTGAATATGGGGGCGGAGGTTTACGGTTACGCGCTGAACCCCGAAGAGAATAGCCTGTTCGAACTCTGCAATATGAAGGATTCCATTCGATCCGTCATCGGTGATATCCGGGATGAAGGGTCGCTGCAGGCTGCCTTTCGGCAGGCGCGGCCAGATGTAGTACTGCATCTGGCCGCACAGCCCCTGGTGCAGGAGGGGTATCAAAATCCGGCCCTCACCTATGATACCAATGTGATGGGCACGGTGCGGCTGCTGGATTGCGTGCGGCAGAGCGACAGCACAGGCTCAGTGGTCAATGTCACCACCGATAAAGTGTATCGAAACGAAGAATGGGTTTGGGGCTACCGGGAAATGGATGTCCTGGACGGCCATGATCCGTATTCCAACAGCAAGTCCTGTTCAGAGCTGGTAACCCATTGCTACCGAAGCTCCTTTTTTGCGCGGTCAGATGTGGGGATCTCCACCATGAGGGCAGGGAATGTAATCGGCGGAGGAGATTTTGCACAAAATCGCATCATTCCCGACTGCGTTCATGCCGCCATGAAGGGCCGGCCGGTGCTTTTACGCAATCCTTTCTCTGTCAGACCGTATCAGCATGTACTGGAGCCGCTCTTCGCCTACCTCTTGGTTGCGGGAGAGCAATACCGGAACCCGCAGGCGGCGGGCTGCTACAACGTGGGTCCGAACAGAGAGGATTGTATCTCCAACGGGGAGCTGGCCCAGCTGTTCTGTGAAAGCTGGGGTGAAGGAATGAGCTGGAGCGCGTCCTCTAATGAAGGCTTCTTTCCCGAGGCCAATCTGCTTCGGCTGGACTGTTCCAAGATCAGCGGGGTGTTCGGCTGGAAGCCCCGTTGGGGAATCCGTAAAGCGGTGGAAAAAACGGTGGAATGGGCGAAGGCATACAGAGACGGCGGGGATATCGTTCCGCTGATGGAGCGGCAAATAGGCGAATATGAAAGGGGAGACAGCAAAGATGCTTGAGGAGATGGACCAAAAACAGGCAAAGGAAGCTGTTTTGAAATTGGTGGAGGAATATTGGAGCAAGTTCCACCAGGCGCAGGAAACGGAGGAGTCGGGAACATCTGAAACATTGGAAACATTTGAAACATTGAAAGCATCTGACCGTATTCCATATGCGGGCCGGGTATATGACAGTCGTGAAATGTGCAATCTGATAGACAGCGCGCTGGATTTCTGGCTGACTGCCGGGGACTATGCGGCAAAGTTTGAGAAGGGGCTGGCCGGCTATATCGGCGTGCCCTTTTGCAGCCTGGTCAACTCAGGCTCTTCCGCCAATCTGTTGGCCTTCATGGCTCTTACCTCTCCTTTGCTCAAGGAAAGGCGGATTCTGCCCGGGGATGAGGTCATTACGGCGGCTGCCTGTTTTCCCACCACGGTAGCGCCGATCATACAGTACGGCGCGATCCCCGTGTTTATAGACGTCACCATACCCCAATACAATCTGGACGTCTCTCAACTGGAACAGGCGCTGTCCCCAAAGACCAAGGCGGTGCTGGCGGCCCATACACTGGGCAACCCCTTTGACCTGGCGGCTGTAAAGAAATTCTGCGACGCCCACAATCTATGGCTGATTGAAGACAACTGTGACGCTTTGGGTACGGAGTACCACCTGGACGGCGTCTGGCGCAAAAGCGGCAGCATCGGTGATATCGGAACCTCCAGTTTTTATCCGCCTCATCATATTACCATGGGAGAAGGCGGCGCGGTATATACTGCGAACCCCTTGCTGCATAAGATTATCCGCTCTCTGCGGGACTGGGGCAGGGACTG
>DLFX01000030.1:2187-3304 GCA_002482405.1 Firmicutes bacterium UBA7709
TTTTGGATACAATTTGAAGGCCACCGATATGCAAGCGGCAATCGGGCTGGCACAGCTGGAAAAGCTGCCGGAGTTCGTCCTCCGGCGCCGTGAGAACTTTGAATCCCTGAGAAAAAGACTGGAGCCCTATGCTCATCGGCTGATTCTGCCGGAGCCTTGCCCGGATTCCCGGCCCAGCTGGTTTGGATTTTTGATTACCTGTCGGGAAGGGATCAGCCGCAACCGGCTTACCGTGGACCTGGAGGCGATGGGCATTCAGACCCGCATGCTGTTTGCGGGAAATTTGCTGCGGCACCCCTGTTCAGCGGAGCTTCAAAGCCCGGTTCACTACAGGGAGGCGGCTCCGCTGGTAAACACCGACCGGATATTGAACGATTCATTCTGGGTGGGAGTCTATCCGGGGTTGACCCCGTCTCAGTTGGAGAGAATGGCGGATGAAATTGTCGAAGCGTTGAAACGCCAGGAAACTGCTATTGAGGCGTTGGACCGTCAGGAAGCCGCGCTATGAAAAGCGCGGTGATAACCGGCGCAAACGGCTTTGTTGGCCGCGCGCTGACAGAGGAGTTGAGGCGGCAGGGAATCCGTGTGCTGGCGGTGGCGAGAGGGCGCGATGAACCGGTTCGGGACGCTCAGACTGTGCCGCCAGAATCGAATCTCGCTCAGATCGTGCCGGTAACGCTGGACCTTGCCCGGCTTGCCCAGCTTCCGACCTTGACGGAGGAGCGCTGGGATGTGTTCTACCATCTGGCCTGGTCGGGAACCTCCGGTGAAGGGCGAAAGGATATCAACGCGCAGCTTTTTAATATTGAGGCCTCGGTAGAGGCAGTACGGGTAGCCAAGTCTCTGGGCTGCAGCCGCTTCATCGGGGCGGGCAGCATTATGGAGCGGGAAATTCTGGCCGCGTCGGCGGAACCGCAGGCACGCCCGGGAAGCGGGCATATCTATTCGGCGGCCAAGCTGGCGGCCCATCAGATGAGCCGGTGTATGGCGGCGGAACTCGGAATCAGCCACATCTGGGCAGCGATTACCAACGCTTACGGAGAAGGCGAAGCTTCGCCGCGCTTATTGAATACCATCCTGCGTAAAATCCTCCGGGATGAAGAGCTGAGCTTCACCT
>DLFX01000318.1:0-156 GCA_002482405.1 Firmicutes bacterium UBA7709
TTGCCTGATAGCTTTCGAAATTGCTGCAGGAAGAGATTTCAACATATTTTTCGTAGCTCGGCATCCAAACCTCGATGTCGTAGGTCATAGCGGAAGAGAAACCCAAATCGCCCGTGCTGAGCTGAACCACCCGGTATGGGATCTCGAGGCGCTTCA
>DLFX01000318.1:213-3605 GCA_002482405.1 Firmicutes bacterium UBA7709
CACCTTATTGAACTGGTGCTGTCTGATAAGGCCTCTGGTGTCTCTTCCCGCAGAGCCCGCTTCCTTTCTGAAACAGGGAGTATAGGCTGTATAATAGACCGGCAGCTCCGCCGCGTCCAGAATTTCGTTCATCCTGAGGTTGGTCACCGGGACTTCGGCGGTAGGGATAAGGAAGAAGTCCTTTGCCGGAATCCAGAACATATCGTCCTCAAATTTCGGAAGCTGGCCTGTGCCTGTCATCGCGTCTCTGTTGACCATAAAGGGAGGCAGGATTTCCGTGAATCCGTGCTCGTCGGTGTGGAGATCCAGCATAAAGTTGACGACGGCGCGCTCCAGCCGGGCGCCCAATCCTTTATATACGGTAAATCTTGTACCGGCGATCTTGGCCGCTCTTTCGAAGTCCAGAATGTCCAGATCCTGGCCCACATCCCAATGGGCCTTGAATTCAAAATCAAAGGCTCTCGGCTCGCCCCATCTCCTGATTTCCACGTTGTCCGCGTCGCTCTTTCCCACCGCCACGTCGGGGGACGGAGTGTTGGGGATGTTCAGCAGAGTGTTTCTCAATTCCTCTTCCACCGTGCTGACCTCAGCGTCCAGCTTTTTGATCTCGTCGGAAAGAGTTTTCATTTCCTTCATGAGCTCGGTGGTGTCTTTCCCCTCTTTTTTCAGACGGGGGATTTCCTTTGAATCGAGGTTCTGTTTGTTCTTCATCTGTTCTACGGAAGCAAGGATGCTCCTTCTCTTCTCATCGAGGGCGAGAACGTTGTCAATGCCGAAATCTCCCTGTCCGCGGGATTCCACGGCCTTTTTCACCTGATCAAAGTCTTCTCTGATTCGTTTAATATCTAACATTGCCTTACTCCTCTTTTTTTACAATAAATTTTTCTTATATTCAACGTAAGTGTCAACCAGTTCCTGTACCTTTTCCTGCATTTCGATCTGAAGCGCGGAGGCTTCGTCATATTTTTTGTCATCCAGCGCCTGCTTTATTCTTGTGAGCAGGCATTTTTTCACAATTTCATCCTGCCCGAGATAGATTCTCAGCTCCTGAATGGTCTTCCAGTTGAGCAGGTCGAAATCGGTGCATTCATATTCCTGATGGATTTTTTGGCATTCCCGCACAAGGTCCATGGTATTGGGAATGATCCGCCCGTACAGCTCGGTGGACCATGCGGCCAAAATCGCCTCCTCGTAGGATTCCAGCGTGATCCGGTCTATGACCTCCGCCCTGTTGAGCAGCACCTTGAGCTTGTTCGGATATTTATGGAACGCTTGGAGGTTTTCCCAGACCGTCGCCGGCGCTTTGCCGAAAAGCCGTTCCCGCTCTTCCTGCGTATATTCCTCAAATACTTCCTTCTCGCTCCGGTAAGCCCGATCTTTTTCCAGATAAAAGTCCTCTTCCCCGGCGTTCTTTGAAAGGGACGCTTCCAGCTCCTTCGGCGTTTTCTTCGCTTCAAGGGCAGCGGTGATTCCGTCCAGCATCGCAAGATACGCGGATGCCAGCACCAGGTAGGTGTCGCTCTTGGGATTCGGCGACCGCAGCTCAAACCGTGTAGAAAGCGGATTGTTAAGATCCCTTATCAGACCCACGAGCACCGTCCGGTTCCTCGACGGGACCTTGGCCGAATGCCCGATTGAGGTCACGATGCAGACCGGAGCTTCAAAGCCCGGTTTTAGCCGGTTGAGGGCGTCGTTTGAGTCCGCCACAAAAGGATTCATTATTTCGTAATTCTTCAGTATGCCCATCAGGGCGCCGAATCCGATGGGATTCAGGAAATCCTCGTCCATTTTTTTCGGAGCGAAGAGATTGACCGTCTTTCCGTTTTTCAGCTTTGCGGAAACGCCGATGTGAGTATGCTCTCCGCTTCCGGCCACTCCTTCGATGGGCTTGGCCATAAATGTTACGTCCAGGCCATGGGCGCGGAAAATATCCTTTACGACATATTTTACCTGGTTTTCATTGTCCGCCGCCTGAATCGCCGAGCTGTATTCCCAGTCGATTTCAAGCTGTTCCATGACGTGGTCGTATACGCCGGTTTTCTCAAGCCTCGCCTTGACCCCGCCGACCTCCTTATGCCCCATCTCCACGCGGAAACCGTAGCGGTCCAGAATCATCAGCGTCTTTTCCAGCGCTGTCCGTACGGGGCCTATGGTTCTCTTCCAATACTGCTCCTTCAGGATCTCAGATGTGGAAAGCTGTTCCCGGTCCGCCTTGTCGTGGGGAGTCTTCACCCAGAACTCCAGTTCTGTCGCGGCGGTCAGCACGATATCCTCGATCTCATCCGCGGACGAAATATCCATGTATTCATAAACATAAGGATTGTTTTTAAGAAGCTCCAGAAGCTCCTCCTTGAAAGCGCTGACTGCATTTTTGAGGACGACGCGGGCGCCTACCCCTCTTTTGTCATTATGGATCAAGGTCGAAGGGATCCTCAGCGTCCCCACCGGAAGCTTGGTATCCTCCGTGATGTGGGAAAAATTATAGTCCACATACCAGTTCACGCTGAGATCCGGTATGATATCAACTTTCGCGTTGTTCAGTTCCGCGATTTTAGGAAGCATTACGCTGGATCCGTCTGTCTGCACGCCCTGTTCCAGAAATTTGTCCATATCCTTGATGAACAGTTCCACAGGTATTTTTTCGTCCGTATCATGGCCTCCGATATCCAGCCCCACGAGAGATACAAACTTCACTTCCCTATGCTCGTTCAGCAACTCCCCGATTTCCTTTACCGTATGCTTTTCCGCGGGAATCGTAAACAGCATCCTGTCTATTATCATCTCTCAATGCTCCTCTCTTTTGTTCGTGTTTCTAACGTATTATTATACCTTTTTATCCTCATTTTTGCCAGTACTATTTGAAATGCCGGGCAAAAGCAAACTGCGTACAAAAGCAGAAAATCGACTCATTTGTTGTATA
Organism: Firmicutes bacterium UBA7709; assembly: GCA_002482405.1. The sequence goes on from DLFX01000318.1 coordinate 3,134, forward strand.
TACAACAAACTTGTTTTTGCCTTCATGGTAGACTTATTTCGTGAAACCCTTCACGTGAATACCGGGGTCATGATTTTACCGGCCTGTGGGGTATTCAATAAACACAACGGTTCAATCAATCAAACTCCAACAGAAGGAAGAGCAATGCCGGCTCTTCCTTTTGTCGGATAAAGGGCTTTTATATGTCAAAAGATGCCTGCCCTTCACCTTCGGGGCGGCTCTTTTTTATTCGGAGGAAAAATCCTTTTAGAATCTTCCATGATTTGGTATAATTGACGCATCAGATGGAATGAAAGGAGAAACCCCATGTATTCAAAGGATAAAATATGGATCGGAACAGGTTCAGCCCCGGTTTATCTCCTGCCGCAGATGGCCAATCGCCACGGCTTGATCACCGGCGCTACCGGAACCGGTAAAACCGTCACCCTGAAGGTTTTGGCGGAATCATTCAGCGATCTCGGTGTGCCTGTTT
>DLFX01000178.1:0-1262 GCA_002482405.1 Firmicutes bacterium UBA7709
GAACCCCTTTAAGCAGACCTTTCGAATTATCAATAAGGCGGTGGGACTATGACAGAATGCATCGTAAAAATGGAGCATATTTCAAAGACTTTTCCGGGCGTAAAGGCCCTTGACGACGTATCGTTTTATCTTCATTCCGGCGAGGTAATGGCTTTGCTCGGCGAAAACGGCGCGGGGAAGTCCACTCTGGTGAAAATACTCAGCGGTGTGTACACCCGGGACGAGGGCAGCATCGAATTATTCGGCCAGAGCATCCAGGAACAGCTCACGCCGAAAAAAGCGCAGGAATTGGGGATTGCCATCATCCATCAGGAACTGAATATGTGCGGTCATCTGACCGTGGCGGAAAATATTTTCCTGGGCAGAGAACGGACGCGTTTGGGAGTGCTTTCCCAGGATGATATGAACCGGGAGTCAAAGCGGATCCTGGACGATTTGAAAATCGATATCAAACCTGCCACGATCATCAGCGACCTCCCCGTTTCGAAACAGCAGATGGTGGAAATCGCAAAAGCTCTTTCCACCAGCGCAAGGATACTGATCATGGACGAACCCACCAGCGCCCTTACCAGCAAGGAAATCGACGAACTTTTCAGGATCATCCGCCAGCTGAAGGCTCAGGGTAAAGGAATCGCATACATCTCCCACCGTCTGGACGAACTTGCTCACATCGTCGACAGCGTAACCATCATGCGGGACGGCAAATTTATTCTGACGTCAAAATTCAAGGATATTTCCATGCCGGAAATCATATCCAACATGGTGGGCCGGGAGATCAAGGAAAAGTTTCCGCGAGTCGAATGCCAGCGGGGGGAAAAGCTGCTTGAAATAAGAAATCTCAACGCCGGAAGAGCGGTCAGGGACATCAATTTCGAGGTATACGCCGGAGAAATCGTCGGCATCGCGGGGCTGATGGGAGCCGGACGCACCGAGACGACAAGGGCCATTTTCGGAGCCGATCCAAAGCAGTCGGGAGACGTCATCCTGGAGGGCAAGACCTTGAAGATCAACCGGCCCGCCGACGCGATCCGGCACGGTCTCGCCCTCGTTCCAGAGGACCGGAAAAAAGACGGGCTTTGTACCAGACTCAGCATTCGGGAAAACATCACCCTGCCGAACCTGGACATCATCTGCGGCAAGCTGGGGGTCGTCAGTAAAAAGACCGAGCAGCGGGTCGTAAAGGACGCTGTCGGAAATTTCAATATCAAACTGGCAAGTCCGGAGGCGAGCGCAAGCAGCCTTTCCGGCGGAAACCAGCAAAA
>DLFX01000178.1:1296-2746 GCA_002482405.1 Firmicutes bacterium UBA7709
GAGCCGACCCGCGGCATCGATGTTGCGGCAAAGGTTGAGATCTACAATTTGATGAATCAGCTGAAGCTCCAGGGAATCGGCGTCGTGTTCGTCTCTTCGGAAATGCCGGAGATCATGGGGATCAGCGACAGGATCATCGTGATGTGCGACGGCAGGATCACCGGGGAAATCGACGCAAAAGGAGTAACCCAGAATGAAATTTTAGAGCTTGCAACCCGTTTTGAAAGCAAGGTTTAGGAGGTTTCGTACATGATGAAAATTCAGAGCCACGGCCCGTTTAAGAATTTAACCGCGACGCGCGGAATCGCACAGGTCTTGACCGTAACGGCAGGGCTCGTGATTCTGTGCATCATATTCGGCATATTGAACCCCAATTTCTTCTCCAGCGAAAACACGATGAATCTGCTCCGGCAGATCGCGCCGATTTTGCTCATCGGAATCAGCCAGGCCTATGTTCTCATCACCGGCAATATCGATCTTTCCATCGGTTCGGTGGTGGGCATGAGCACCATGATCGCTTCCACGCTGATGTCAAAGGGAGGCGTCGTGCCCGGGCTTGCGGTGCTGATCACCATGATCTGCTGCCTCTTCATCGGCGCGGCCAATGGGCTTCTTGTGGCTAAATGCAAGCTTCCGCCTTTCATCGCCACTCTGGGAACCATGACCATCGCCCGGGGCATTGCGCAGATCGCCAACAACAATTACAACACCGATTCCATCGGCAAGATTTTAGGGAAAGACGCGGTTCAGGGTTTCCGCGATTTCTTCTACTACGGCTCCTTCCTGAACGTCTATAACACCATCTGGATCGCGCTTGTGCTGTGGTTCGTCTTCAATTTTTTCATCAGCAGAACGAAATCCGGCCGGCATATTTACGCCATCGGTTCCAACGTTGAAGCCGCCCGCCTATCCGGCGTCAATGTTACCGCGACGACTGTAAAGGCGTATCTCGTCAGCGCGTTTTGCGCCTGCGTCGCCGGTTTTATCCTGTGCGCACAGGCAGGGATGGGCGCCATGGACGCCGGAACCACCTATGAGCTGTACGCCGTAGCGGCGGCGGTCATCGGCGGCGTCAGCACCCTGGGAGGTCAGGGTCTGCTGGTCGGCACCGTGATCGGCGCGTCGATCTGGGGTGTCCTGCAAAACGGCCTGCAGTTTGCAAATGTAGCAGTCGCCTGGAGAAACATCATCATCGGCGCCATCGTAATCGTCTCCGTTCTCCTTGACGTGATCGTAAGAACAGGCGCGAAGAGCAAGAAGGTTTTGAAATGATATCCGGTGATATCATTTGAAATAAAGAATTTAAGGAGGAACAAATTAATGAAAAAGCTTTTAGCATTATCGGTCAGTTTATTAATGGTCATGAGTCTCTTTGCGGGATGTGGGTCGGGCACCAGCGGCCAGGGAGACGCCACATCCGGCGCAACGGAAAAAGCAAAGGTCTACCTGA
>DLFX01000196.1:0-212 GCA_002482405.1 Firmicutes bacterium UBA7709
ATTCGTGATTTTCTAGCCTAAATTCCGTCAACGGCGCTGAAGCGCCGGACGGAATGTTAAAACATCGGAGGGCTTTCAATGCAATCAAACGTTGCAATTCAAATGGAGAATATCTCGAAAACCTTTGGAGTGATCAAAGCCAACGAAGATGTGAACTTAACTGTATATAACGGCGAAGTCCACGCTCTCCTGGGCGAGAACGGCGCCGGCAA
>DLFX01000196.1:238-1792 GCA_002482405.1 Firmicutes bacterium UBA7709
GAAGTTCGCTTTTCATCGCCAAAGGAATCCATCGCGCTGGGGATCGGAATGATTCACCAGCATTTCAAATTGGTGGATGTGCTCACCGCAAAGGAAAATATCATACTGGGCCAGAAGGGCAGCTTCTTCACAAAAGGAAAGGATCTGTCAAAACAGGTCAAGGCCATATCGGATCAATACGGTCTGGATATCAATCCGGATAAAAAGGTTTACGACATGTCCGTAGGCGAAAAACAGACGCTGGAAATCGTAAAGGTGCTGTATCGAGGCGCGAAAATACTGATTATGGACGAGCCCACCGCGGTGCTGACGCCGCAGGAAATAAAAAAGCTTTTCCGGATTATCCGGAACATGAGAGACCAGGGCTGCGCCGTGGTCATTATCACCCATAAGCTTAACGAAGTCATGGAAATCAGCGACAGGATCACCGTCCTGAGAAAGGGCAGGTCCATAGAGACGGTGGAGACAAAAAACGTTGGGATTCCAAAGCTGATCGAGATGATGGTAGGCAAGAAAGTGGATCTTGCCATAGAAAAGAAGGAAATCAAGGACCGGAAACCGAGTTTGGAGGTTGACGGGATCCATGTCATAGATAGCGATAAAAAGCTTGCCTTGGAAGATGTGACCTTTACGCTGAACGGCGGCGAGATCCTGGGGGTCGCGGGAGTCGCGGGCAGCGGCCAGAAAGAACTGTGCGAAACCATTGCCGGCCTGACTCATGCCGAGAAGGGCAGGATTTTTTTTGAAGGCGATAACATCGTGGGAAAGACGCCCCGTGATATCATAAAGCTGGGCATCCGTATGGGCTTTATCCCGGAGGACCGGCTCGGAATGGGGCTGGTGGGCTCTATGGACATCGTCCATAACATCGTGCTGAAGGACTATCAAAACCAGCCGGGGGTTTTCCTGAAGCGGGCGAAGTGCACGGAGAAGGCCAACAAGATCGTCAAAAAGCTTGACATTCAGACGCCGAGCATCTATTCTCCCGTGAAAAAGCTGTCCGGCGGAAACATTCAGAAGGTTCTACTGGGAAGAGAAATCGACTCCGATCCCAAGGTGCTGATCACCGCGTATCCGGTGAGAGGCCTTGACATCGGGGCATCCTATAAAATATACGACCTGCTCAACGAACAGAAAGAAAAAGGCGTGGCCGTGCTGTTCGTGGGAGAGGACCTGGACGTACTCATCGATCTGTGCGACAGGATCATGGTCTTATGCAACGGACGGGTAACGGGTATCGTGGACCCATCAAAGGTTACAAAGGAAGAAATCGGACTGCTCATGACAGGAGGCAGCATAAAACAGGAGGCAGAAGCATGATGAAAATAACCAAGCGGCCCGAGCTGCCGAAACGNNAACGTCAGGAGCACATCATCAGAGCCGCCGCCATCGTATTTTCCCTGATCAGCGCGGGGCTTGTGATACTGATTCTGGGATTCAATCCCCTTATCGTCTTTAAAGAGATCGTCATGGGCGCTTTAGGCACGCCCCTGAGAGTGCAGCAGACCATCATCAAGGCGGTTCCGCTGCTGATTACTTCCCTGGGTATCCTGG
>DLFX01000196.1:1801-11596 GCA_002482405.1 Firmicutes bacterium UBA7709
GATCGGAGGCGAAGGTCAGATCATGATGGGCGCCTTTGGAGCGGCCCTCGTGGCGCTGAACATCCCGGCCACGGTGCCGAGACCTTTGACTCTGCTGGCAATGGCTGTTATGGCCATGGTTTTCGGAGGAATCTGGGCGTTTATTCCGGCGTTCTTTAAAGCCCGGTTTGGAACCAATGAAACGATTTTTACATTGATGTTGAACTACATCGCCATCAAATGGGTCACGTATCTCCAGTACGGACCGTGGAAGGACCCGGCGTCCCAAGGCTTTCCCAAGGTCGCCAACTTTAACCTCAACGCGATCCTTCCGAACCTGTTCGGCGTTCATATTGGATGGATCATAGCGCTGATCCTGGTGGTTCTGGTTCATATCTTTATCAGACATACCAAGAAAGGTTTCGAGATCACCGTCGTAGGCGAGAGCCTTGAGACCGCGCGGTATGCGGGAATGAACATCAAATCCGTCATCATAACTTCAATGCTGATCTCCGGCGGGCTTTGCGGGCTTACGGGCATGATCCAGGCGTCCGCCGTGGAGCACACGCTGACAAACGCGCTGTCAGGAGGCTACGGTTTCACCGCCATCATCACGACCTGGCTGGGAATGCTTTCAGCGCCGGTCATCCTGGTGGTCACCCTCGCCTTCGCCGTTCTGCTTCAGGGAGGCGCTTTCCTTCAGATCGCTTTGTCCGTTCCCGCATCCGTTGCGGATATGATCCAGGGAATCATTTTGTTCTTCGTGCTTGGCAGTGAATTTTTCCTTCAATACCGGTTGTCATTCAACCGTAAAGCCGGAAAAAAAGGCGCTGCGCAGCAGTCGGATAACGGGGAGGTGGCGTCATGACGGCATTTTTAGCGGCGGCAGTCATTGCCGGAACCCCGCTGCTCTTTGCAACTCTGGGAGAGCTGATTACGGAAAAGGCGGGCAATCTGAACCTGGGCGTGGAAGGCATGATGCTCATGGGCGCTGTGATGGGATTTGCGGTGGGGCTGTGGACGGGAAATCCGTTCCTGGCGATTCTGGGAGCCATCGGCGCCGGAGCGCTGGGCGCGGCAATCTACGCCCTCCTGACGGTAACCTTGCGCTCCAATCAGGTCGTAACGGGCCTGACCCTGACGATCTTCGGAACCGGATTCGCAAGCTTCATAGGAAAATCCTTTATGGGAACTCCGGCGCCGGCCTCGGTGAAAGCCGTGTTTNNCAGCAAGATCCCGGTCATCGGACCGGCATTCTTCCATCAGGATATCTTTATCTATTTCGGATATCTCATCACCATCTGCGCGTCCATCTACTTGTGGAAGACGAAGAAGGGGCTGAACCTGAAAGCGGTGGGAGAAAACGCCGCGGCGGCGGATGCGTCCGGAATCAATGTCAACCTCTATAAATACGTCCATATCATACTGGGCGGAGCCCTCTGCGGATTGGGAGGAGCCTATATGTCCCTGGTCACCATTCCTGTCTGGCAGGAAAACGTGGTGGCAGGCCGCGGCTGGATCGCGGTAGCTCTGGTCATTTTCGCCTCATGGAGGCCGTCCAGAGCCCTCGTCGGGGCATTCCTCTTCGGCGGCCTGAATATTCTGGGCTTCCGGCTCCAGAGCATGGGGATCCACATCTCACAGTACCTGGTGGATATGGTGCCCTACGCGGCGACGATATTGATCGTAATCATCAGTACGCGAAAAAACAAGAAAGAGGATATGGGCCCGGCAGACCTGAGCGTCCCGTATTTCCGCGAAGACAGATAAAAAGGCAGAAGAAAAATGGAATCAGCTGAGCACAAGCGATGGGAAATTGCTTGTGCTCAGCTGATTTTTAACATTCTGCCCGGCGCTTTAGCGAGGTTCGGCATAATTTGTGCGAGAGGAGCCGTTGTGCTCAAAAATTCAAGTGTGGAGTAACCAAACACGCCGCTATGTTCAAAAATTCAAGCGGGGAGTATGTTTTTCGCGTTTAAAGACCATTAAAACCGGGAAATGTACTCCATACTTAAAAATGTGAGCAAAAAGTTGCTCCATATTTGAAATTTTGAGCATGGCAGTCAAAACGGTTGCTCCATACGCTAAATTTTGAGCCAATAAACCATATGGCGCGGCGTATTAAAAGCAGTTTATTTCCGGGCGCACTCCGCGTCGTTTCCCTGCAGGATATCCAGGCCGTGTGCGAGAGAGGACAGGATGTATTCCAGAGTTTCCCGGACGGCTTTCGGGCTGCCGGGCAGATTGACGATCAGCGTGTTTCCCCGGATGCCCGCTTCGGCCCTTGACAGCATCGCCCTGGGAGTGATCGAGAGCGAGAGGTTTCTCATGGCTTCAGGGATCCCCGGAGTGCGGCGTTCAATGACGTCCAGGGTGGCTTCGGGCGTAACGTCCCGCTTTGAAAATCCGGTCCCTCCCGTGGTCAGGATGAGATCAAGATGCTCTTCGTCCGCCATCCGGCACATCATATCCGCCAGCAGTTTTCTTTCATCCGGAAGGATCACCGTTTTTTCCGTCAGGAATGCCGGCTCCTTCGCGACGATTTTTTCGATCTCCGGGCCGCTGAGGTCCTCTCTCTCGCCGGCATAGCCCTTGTCGCTTGCAGTAATGATTCCAACTTTGTAAACCATAATATATCCTCCATAGATCGCAAATTGTATGTAAAAAAAATTGCCACTTGAATTTATATAAATATTCTATATGATTATAATAGTAACACTAGAGTTCGACAAGATGATTATAATAGTAACATTAAAATTCGACAAGGTGAATCGTTTATGAATATTTTTTACAGGATTTTATTTTGCGTCATCGCGGTATGCGTTCCCGTGGTTACCATACTGAGCGGTTTTAATATTGTGTTCCGCATGCCGGATCTTTATGTCTATGAATTCAATAAAAACCAGACCACAAAAGAGGTGGAACTGGGTATTACAAATGATGAGCTCGGTGAATTTTTTTCCGACTATATGATGGGAAAAGAAAAGGAGCTGAACCTGCTTGTCGAATACAGGGACAGAGAACGGCCTGTTTTCGGCGCCGTTGAAAAGCTCAACATGGAAAACGCGAGGGAGCTGCTGAACAATTCTCTGTTTGTTCTAGGCGGCGCGTTGATTCTTGGCGTCGCAGGCTGCGGCGTCTTTCTGGCAAAGAAGAAAAAATATGAACTGCGGGGTGCGTTTAAGGCCGGGATCCTCGTACAGACGCTGGCTCTTATCGCGTGCAGCTTCGCGCTTTACTTTGACCAGCCCCGGTCGTTTCTTTACCATAAGATATGTACCAGCGCTTTTGGAGCCGATGATGTTCTGCCTTTGATGCTCACAAAAGAGTATGCCCAACTGAGCGTCGCCGCGGCTTCCGCGGTATCCATTGTACTGCTTGTGATCCTGGTTTCGGTTGTTTGGAGGCTCACCAAGCCCCGCAGGATGTTTTACAATTGAGGAGGTAAAAAGAAATGGTCTATGTTCATTTGGCCGATGGATTTGAGGAAATAGAAGCCTTGACGGCGGTGGATATCCTGAGGAGAGCGGATATTCCGGTACAGACGGTTTCCGTGATGGACGGCAGGACGGTCATGGGGGCTCACAATATTCCGGTGATTGCCGACCTGCTGTTTGCGGAAGCGGACTATGATAGCTGTGAGATGATCGTTCTTCCGGGCGGAATGCCAGGAACGGCAAACCTGGGAGGGCACGAGGGGCTTGGAAAGCAGCTTGACGCCTTCGCCAGTCATGGAAAATGGATCGCGGCGATCTGTGCGGCGCCCAGTGTGCTGGGGAAGATGTCCCTTTTGAAAGGAAAACGCGCTACTAGCTTCCCGGGCGTTGAAAATGAGCTGATCGGAGCCGAGTATTCGGAGGAAAGGGTCGTCCTGGACGGAAAGATCGTGACCTCCCGGTCCGCCGGCACAGCTATGGAATTTGCGCTGGAGCTGGTTCGGCTGTTAAAGGATGAGCCGACAGCCGACGCCTTAAAAAAATCGCTGATTACCGCCTTTTAGCAAGGTGACGCTATGATCGACCTGCATCTTCACACCTATTATTCCGACGGGACAATGTCTCCCGGGGATCTTGTTAAGTTGGCAAAGGAAAGCGGCGCAAGGGCTATCGCCATCACCGACCACGATGGAATGGGCGGCCTTGCCGAAGGCCTGGAAGCCGGAAAGCGCTCAGGCGTGCTTGTAATACCTGGGATCGAGCTGTCTACGGAGGATGACGAGGGGATATACATGCATATCCTGGGCTATTGCTTTGACCGGGAAAATGAGGCTTTGAAAAGCGAGGTGGAGCTGATCCGGAAAAAGCGGGCGGAGCGGAACGAGAAGCTCCTTGCCGCCCTTCGCCAGATCGGCTGCAAGCTGACAAAGGAGGACCTTCAACTGAGAGAAGGTCAGGATTATGTCGGAAAGCCAACCTTTGCCCTTGCTCTCGCGAGAAAGGGCTATGTTTCCACCCCCAAAGAGGCGTTTCAGGAAGGGCGTTTCATGCGCTCCGACGCGGTAAGAAGCGTTCACCGGGAGAAGATTTCCGCAAAGCGTGCGATTGAGCTCATCAAAGGGGCCGGGGGAACTCCGGTTCTCGCCCATCCCATGAAAGTTTCCCATCTGTCCCGGGAGGAAGACGACTTTTTTGAAAGGCTGGACCGGCAGCTGACCAAGCTGAAGAGCTGGGGAATCGGGGGAATGGAGTGCTATTACAACAACCATTCGCCTGAGGAAACGGAACGCCTGACAGCCCTGGCCCGAAAGCACCGGCTGCTGATCACCTGCGGTTCCGATTTTCACGGAAAGGAAATCGACAGGAATATTTCCATAGGAGGGTTTTTTATCGATAAAAATTTCAACGAAGTGGAAATATTAAATAGTATTTTTTGTCAAAAGATGCTATAATCGGTGATAGTAATGATTTCAAGGAGCCGCAGCATATGAGATTTGTTCCGACGTATTGCCTGAGAGAGGGAATGATCCTGGGAGATAACCTCTATAATAACTATGGGGAGTTGATGCTTGCAGGCGGCACCGAACTCACCAAGGAATATGTAAGTTCCATCGAACGCTTGCAATATAACGGAGTGTATATCAACGACGACATTTCTAAGGATATTCAAATCATAAATATCATCAATGACAGCGTACGGGCGAAGGCGGTGAAGAGCATCAAGGACGTCTTTATTCACTGTGAAAAAGGCGGCAATATCAAGCACGACGTCAAGAAAGCCAGACGCCAGGTCGAGCACATCGTTGACGAGATCTTCGCCCACAGGCACCTCATGGTAAACATGGTCGATATGAAGGTGTTTGACGATTATACATACTATCATTCGGTCAACGTCGCGGTCCTGAGCATTGTCCTCGGTGTCGCTCTGAAAATGGAGCGGTCGGAGCTGTGCAACCTAGGTTTTGCCGCACTGCTTCACGATATCGGCAAGGTTTTTGTCAGTAAAGAAATCCTCAATAAGCCCGGGAAGCTTACTCCGGCCGAGTTTGAGGAGATCAAGAGCCATTCTCTTCTGGGCTGCAATCATATCAAAAAAGGTTATGGAGTTTCCAACACGGCATATATGGGAATTCTGGACCATCATGAACAGTATGACGGCGGCGGTTACCCCAACAGTCTGAAAGGAGAAAACATCTCCTGGTACGGCAGGATCATATCCGTGGCCGACGTCTATGACGCCCTGACCTCAGACAGGCCTTACAGAAAGGCCATGCTTCCGTCCGACGCGATGGAATACATCATGGGGTCCAATAAAACCAAATTTGACCCGAAGGTGGTAGAAGTCTTTGTCAAGAAGATCGCGCCTTACCCCATCGGAACCTGCGTCAGACTGAGCAACGGGCTGACCGGAATCGTGGTTGAAAACTACGAAGATCTCTGTATGAGGCCCAGGATAAGGATATTCATGGATCAAGAGAGAGATGTGGATGCCTATGAAATCGAACTGGCTGATTACGAGTCTTTAAACATAACCGTTGTCAAAGTCGTTTAGGTAAAAGGCAATGAACAAACATATTGATTTTTATAAGATATTACAGGTGCATCACGATGCCGGTCAGGATATCATAGACGCAGCATATCGATGTTTATCTAAAATTTACCACCCCGACGTCAATAAAAGTCCTATGGCTGTTGAACGCATGAAAGAGATCAACATCGCATACGATGTCCTCGGCAACAGCAAAAAGCGTAAGCTTTATCATGTCGAATGGCTGAAAGAACATCCTGTAACGTTCCTCTCTGCGGCTGTCCCTTTCAGAGACAGGCGGGGGCCGGAGCCTGATCCGTCGTCTGAAGCGAAAAAGGAACTGGAAGCGGCAACCCGCGCTTTGGACGATTTCTTCTCCGAAACCGTCAGGGAAAGATGGGAAAAAGCATATCAGAAGCTCACCCAGGTCGACAGGGACAATATTCCGCTGGAGGACTTTCTGGAATGGAAAAAGGCGGTGTCTCAGGTCTATAAGCTGGGGAACTACAAGATCACGTATTTCCGAAAATATGCGAACTGTGATTATGCCGGAGTGATTTATCCGGCTATTTTTCAATTTTCCGTCGGGCTGACGGAAATGCAGACGTCCACAAAGCAGATCAACGAAGAGAGCACCCAGAAATATGTGGCTTTCGACGGGGAGTCGTGGCGCGTATGCCTGGGGTATACCGATCTGAAGGCGACGATCATAAAGTTTAAATATCTCGCCCAGGCGTTGCCTAAGCTTGATAAGGATGAAGTGTTCATCAACGCGATCACGAAAATAGACCTGCTCACAGGTCTCTACAGCCTTGCCGGGTTTGTGGAGCATGCGGAAAAGGAAGTGCTGAGGAGTCAACGCTATGGAAATCCTCTGACCCTTGCCGTGATCACGATCAAACCGGCTCCGGACCGGGTGGAAAGCCCGGATGAAAATCAACCTGACGCCTGCATTTCCTACACGGGGGAGATTCTTTGTTCCAATATCAGACGGACGGATCTCATCGGAAGGTGTGGAGAGTCCTCCTTTGCCATCCTGTTTACGGAGACCAGGCCGGAAGACGCGGTGACTGCCCTTTGCAAGCTTTTCTCACTATGCGATACCGATGATTATTTAGATTACGACATTTACTACTCCTGTGTCAGGGTCCAAAAGGGAAGCATAGAGCATTTCATCGAAGAAGCGCTGGAAAAGACGGTGCGCTGGGAGAGAAAAAGAGATGAAAACTGGGACGGGCTATCGGATGAAATGTCTGCACGGCTTGGAAAATACAAATTATCAGATATCCTATCCTTCAACAAAAAGGGAAAAAACCATTTTTAAAAATTGCATTTAAAAATGGTTTTATTTTATCATTTTGATTTTTACTTTTTATAATCCAGCCTCGAACCCGGTTTCGGCTCCGCCGAGGGGATGTACTGAATGAATTTCTGCTCTTTGATATTTGCTTTCATGGAATCCATGGTATTTTGCTGTTCCTTGCGGATCAGAGCCTCCGCATCCCGATCCAGATCCAGGATCAGGTTCACAGTTTGCCGGATCTCCCGCTGCATCTCCTCGGAGAGGGATGCTGAAGCTTCGGACCCCGCCCCGTCTTCCAGCGCCTTGAGCTCCTGGATCACGGCCTCCCGTCTGGACAGGAGCTCGGGAAGGGTTTCCCAGTTTTCAATGCTGCTGATCAACTCTTCGCTCAGGGCCAGGCACTGCTTTAAAAGCGTTATTTTCTGCCGGAAAAATTCATTTGATGGATTGCTGCTCATTGAGACGCCTTTCCCTTCCGCGTGGCGCTTACCGCCAGCCGCTCACTCTTGCCAGTTTATCGGCCTGCCGGAATGTGACCTTCAGATCGTCTACAAGGGACAGAAGGTCTTTCATCAGCTTGGCGTCCTTTTTCGTTATTGCCTGTCCAAGATTTTCATGAATGAAGAGATACATATCGCGCAAATCCTTTGAAATATCATACTGCATATCAAGGGATAAGTCCAGAGTTTGAATGATTTTCTGAGCCTTGACGATGCAGTTGAACGCTTTTACTGAATTTCTGTCGTCTTCGTCGCTTGTCAGAAATATAGCCGTGCTGATCTGTTTGGAAGCTGCTTCCAAAAGCTTTACGACAACTTCTCCTCTGGTCAGGGTCTCCAGGGACTGCGCCTTGTATTGCTGGTATAGATTCGCCTGTTGCATTGTTACACTCCCCCGTTCATAATTTAATTGCCGCTGCTGCTGAACTGAGACAGCATGGCGCTTTGCGCGTTGAGCCGTTCGAGCGCCGTTTCCATGGCGGTGAACTTGCTCCAAAGCCGGGTTTCCTCATCCGTCAGCTTCGTCTGTAAAGTTGAGATGTACGTGCTGGTGCGCTTCATGGCTTCGGTGAGATAGTTTTCCGAGTCGGACATGGTGGAAGGGTAGCCCGCGGCTTCCACCAGAGATCCCCGGCTTCCTTTTACCCCTGAGGTCTTGGCGGCGCCGTTGATGATATTGTTCAACTGTGCGCTGATTCCGTTTTCAGAGGTGAACAGCGCCTTGATTTCCGATCCCTTGGTATCCAAAGCAGTCTTCAGCTTCGTCTCGTCGATTTGAAGCTTTCCGTTTTCCGTATATCCGGCGGATGTGATTCCCATGGTGTAAAGGGAAACGCCGTTTAAGGAAAAGCCTGTCACCAGGGAGTTCAATTTGGACGAGATGCCGTTCAATATGCTGTCGTTTCTCAGGGTTCCGGATTTTGCTTTCGCTTCATACTCCTTGATTTGAGTCTCGCTCATTTCCGCTTTCTGATCATCGGAGAGGGGAGCGTAATCCCGGTAAGTCTTTTCTTTTGTCAGGCCGTTTATGAGGTCCACCATAGCATTGTAGTCCTGGACAAATTGCTTGATGGTATCAACCAGGTCGCCGCTATCCTTTGCCGTGGTGACGGTAACCGGAGCGCTGGCTTCAAACGCCCTGTTAAGAGTCACAGTGACTCCGTCCAGATCGAAGGTATTGGAGTTTCTGACAATGGTGTTTCCGTCGACGACAATCTCCGCATTTTTTCCTTCGGTCTTCACGCCTCCGACTAGACCAAGGGCGGCCAGGAAGTTTCCTCCGGCGTTACCGTCTTTGTCGGTATCGCTGAGGGTCAGGGTATCGCCGGTGCCGCTCTGGCCGGCCGTTATGGTAAACTTGTCCGTGATGGAGGAGTAGGCCAAGGTCACGCCGGCGCTGCTGGAATTGATCCTGCTTATAATGGAGCCGATGGTATCGGTAGCCTTGGCGGTGAATTCCACATTGTTGATGGTAAACTTATATTCGCCGTCACCGTTTGGCACCAGTTTGGTCGACAGAGGCAGATCCGGATCATCGAGAGCCGTATGATTGCTCGGCTGGTTCGTTTGCCCTTCTGTAAAGCCCAGCTTAGCCAGAGTGCCGGCATTGTCGTGCAGGATCAGCCTGGAACCCTCTGCGGTAAAGCTCAGATTGCCGCCCAGGGGGGAGACAGTGATCTTACCTTTGCCGAAGGAATCGTCCACAAGCCCCTGAAGCTTTTCCTGCAGAAGCTTGGAAGCGGCGTCGGTGTTGTCGGGCTTCTCGGGGTCCTTTGCTCCTTCAATTGCACTGATAAAATCTGCGTCCACGGTGATGGACTTCGTGGCTCCATCGAGCTCGATGGAGAAGGAATCCCCGGCCTTGAGGCCTGATCCGTCCCAGATTCCTTTGACAATATCGCTCAATGCTGCGGTTCCCGAAAACGAAGTCGTACCGGAAGTTGCAGAAGTATTGATACGGTTGGACTGTCCGGCGAAAAAACCCATAGCATCCAGAACGGCGGTATTTCCTCCCACCGTGCTCACTGTCAGCCGTGAATTATTTGCCGT
>DLFX01000196.1:11611-18474 GCA_002482405.1 Firmicutes bacterium UBA7709
ATCGACCATATTTTCACCGAAAGCCTTGTCCACAAGCTCCTGCAAACCGGCAGTGAAGCTTGCCGTATCACCGGTGTGATTCGCCATAAATGCCGCGTCAAAGGTTATGGTTCTTACCGTTCCGTTCAAGTTCAGGCTGAAGGAAGCGCCCTCCGTGATGCCGGAAACGGACAATGGATCGGAACCGGTCAGAGGCTTGGACACGGAGCCGGCGCTCGTTATGTTTGCGTTAGTCGCCAGTTTAGCGGAACTGATAACGACAGACCCGGCAGTTGAAGAACCGGTAGCTTTAACGGTTACCGCGTCCGATGAGGACGAGGCTTTGATCGTATTGAAAAGCGCAGCGCTTCTGAAGTTGGTCGCGGAGAGCACGTCCAGATATTTGCTCTGGAATTCCTTCAGCGCGGTCGTCACGGACCGGTATGCGGTCTGCTTCCACTGGAGCGTCTGAAGACTCTGCTGCTGTTTTAATATTCTCGTTCTGCTGGCGGCAGTCATGCTTTCCACCAATGAATCGATGTCCATTCCGGAAACAAGTCCGCCTATCCCTGTCTTCGCGGACAGAGAGGATAATGTGTTTGAAGTCGTACTTGAACTGACTGATGTCATAGTATTCACCCCCTAATATTTTATATATCGTCCAGCCCCGCAAAAACTTAAGCTTTTTGACAGCTTTCGACCGGAAAAGTTGCGCCCTGGGATATACCTGGTTGCATAGGATTAGAGCTTCTGGTAGATGGACGGCTTGATATATTTAAACTTATGATCGAAGGAAGAAAGCGACTCGCTGTGGCCGATCATCAGGTAGCCTCCCGGCATCAACGCCTCGTAGAATTTGTCGATGATTTCATGCTTTGTGGGCATTTCAAAATAAATCATGACATTTCTGCAGAAGATGCAGTGAAACGGCTTTTTAAAGTTAAAAGGCGACAGCAGGTTAAAATTCCGGTAGACCACGCTTTTCCGCAGCGTTTCCGATACTGCAAACTTCTCTTCCTGAGCGCGAAAGTATTTCTGGATCCAGCTCCTGGGCACCTCGCCCAGCTCTTCTTGAGTATAGATCCCATTTCTGGCGATGGTCAGCACTTTATCGGAGATATCAGAGGCCAGGATCGTGTGGTCCCAGCTTCCCGCGTCATAGCCCAGATATTCCAGCGTGATCATAGCCAGGGTATAGGGCTCCTGCCCCGAGGAGCAGCCTGCGCTCCATACACGCAGATCCTTTGTTTTCACGATCTTATCGACCCAGGGAAGCACCTGATCCCGATAAAATTCAAAATGTTCGTTTTCTCTGAAGAAGTAGGTGTGATTCGTGGTCAGCTTATTGATAAGCATCGTCATCTCATCACTGGTCTTGTTATTTTTGGCATACTCAAAATAATCCATGTAATTGTCAAAACCCAGGCCGGCGATATAGTTGCTCAGCCTCCCCTCGATCAGCGGCCTTTTGCGGGTCAGGTTCACACCGTAATTGGTCCTGATGTAAGAGGTGATGACGTCAAATTCATCATCTTTTATGTAAATCATGGAGACCTCCTAATACCGGCTCAGAATACCCTGCACATCCAGAATCAGGCTGATGCTGCCGTCTCCCAGGATGGTACAGCCGGCAATCCCCGCGCCCTTTGCGGAAAATCTGCTGAGATAAACCGGAAGAGGCTTGACGACCACCTGATGGTTGCCCAGCAGCTCGTCGGCCAGGAAGCAGGCCAGCTGTTCCCCGGAATCCACCAGCAAGAGGATGCCTTCCGAAATATCGGAGGGAGATCCCTGAAGGTGGAAGATATCGTGCAGCCGGATGATGGGATAACAGGCTCCCCGGAGCATGATCATTTCGTTTCCGTCCGGGTCTGAAAACAGCTTGCCGGAATTCGACTTGAAGGATTCCCGTATGTTTGAAATAGGGATCGCATAGACATTTTCCCCGACTCGGACTCCCATGCTTGCGATGATGGCCAGGGTAAGGGGTATTTTAAAGAAGATGTTGGTGCCGGCCCCTTTTACGCTTTCAATGGTGACCGTACCGCCGATCTTTTCGATGTTCTTTTTTACTACGTCCATTCCGACGCCTCTGCCGGAAAACTCAGTCACCTCATCCTTTGTGGAGAAGCCCGGGACGGTGAGGAGATTGAAGATTTCCTTTTCGGTATATTCATTTTCCGGTTTTTTCAGGAGACCTTTTGCTTTTGCCTTTTCCAGGATAACATCAGAGTCGAGGCCCTTTCCATCGTCGCTCACGGAGATGATGATATCCCCTCCGATATTCTGGGCGGACAGAATGATCCGTCCGACGGGATCCTTTTTCGCAGCGGCCCTTTCGGCTTTGTTTTCGATAGCGTGATCCATGGCGTTTCTCACCAGATGCATAAGGGGATCGGCAATGCCGTCGATGATGGTCTTGTCTACCTCTGTGGATTCTCCCATCAGTACAAGATCGACGTCCTTACCAAGTTTTTTGCCCATGTCCCTGACAATCCGGCGCATTTTCTGAAAGGTGGAAGCGATGGGAACCATACGGATCGACATGACGATATCCTGCAGCTCGTCGGTCAGCTTTCTCAGCTGCCTGGAGGCCCGGTTGAAGTTTTCAAGTTCCAATCCCGCCAGATCAGAGCTGCCGGATACCATGGATTCGGTGATTACGATTTCACCCACAAGGTCCATCAGCGTATCCAGCTTGTTCAGATCGACATTGATCAGATTCTGCTGCTTTCCGGACTTTCCTTTCGAAGAATCGCCGGAGTCGTCCGGTTGATGGTCCGATGGGGAAGATGCTTTTGACACTTCCGGTTCGGAGGCGGAAGACTTTGTATTTGCGGCGGCCGGTTTTCCGCTGCCGTTCGGCATAGCGTTGATGAATTCGACGGTGTATACGGATAAGGTCCCCTGAACAACCTCTGCGAGCTTTTCACGCGGCAGATCGGAGGAGACGCTGCAGAAAAATCCGTTCTGTGAAATCAGGGTAGAGGCGTCTCTGTTGTTTTCCAGCTCCTCTGGAATGGTCTCCAGAATCTCGCCGACGGACTGCAGTTTATTGACGAGCATAAAAGCGCGGATGTTTTCCATCTGGCAGTCCGCTGTGAAATTGATATGCATGAAATGAGTATTTCGACCAGATGAGGCGGCACAGCCGGCTTCCGGCTCGTTTTCCTCGACTATGGGAGCGGGAGGAGCCAGGGGAGCCGAAGCCTTTGGAGCCTCGCTTTCCCTGTCTGCACAGCCATTCATCCTTTCCAGGAGATCAAGGATCTCCGAGATCAGGTCTTCATTTTCTACGGACGGCTTTTGACCCTGCCTGATCTTTTCCACCTCATCCTTTAAAAAATCCGATACCCGGAGCACCAGGTCGAACAACTCCTGAAAATAAACCGCGTCGATGCCGTTGTCCCGAACCACGTAGAACAGGTCTTCCAATTTGTGTGCCACGTGGGAAATCGTATCAAATTCCATCATTGCGGAGGAACCCTTAATCGTATGCATAATCCGGAAAATTTCATTTACGTTTTCCTGGGAAAGATTTTCTTTCTTTTCTGATTGAAGCAATATTTCATCCAACTGGTCGAGCAAGGTAGTCGATTCAAATAAATACATTTCCAGCATTGAATCATTTGCATAATCAAAGTCACTCATCTTTTTACCACCTTTTCTATTTGAGAATTTATAGAATAATTATAGTATTCATAATGTTTATCGGCAGTACGGAGAGAAAGATTAGAACCATCCGAAAGAATCAAAAATAAATTNNGGGAAAAAGTTTGTCGGTAAATGGAAAAAATGTTTGTCAATTTATTGATTTTCGCCAAAAAGCAATATATAATCAGATATAATTAAGATCAGAACTTGTCGGGGAGGATAAAAAATGGAATCCATCAATGATATTGCGAGGAATAACATCAAGCGATACAGAAAACTGCGGAAAATGACTCAAAAAGGACTTGCGGAAGCACTCGATGTGACCCATAGTTCTGTATCGGCATGGGAGATCGGAAAGAACTCTATCGATATGGAGAGACTAAACCAGATCTGTCAGGTGTTGGACGTAAGCATGGCGGAGATACTTGCCGACGGCAGGGATGCCGAACAGCTGCAGCGGGATGAGGAAAACAGAAAAATCGTGGACACGATCAATCGCAGGCCCGAGGTGAAACGCCTGATGATGACCACCTTTGATTCCAGGAATGACGATATCGTCGTGGCCATCAAACTGCTTGAGGCTTTGAAAAGAAGGTAAATGCGCCGGGGAGAAATGAGAAAAAGGAGAATTTGATGTGGTTGATGTTTTAAAGATCACTTCGCCAATTTCCATAAAAAATAAAGTAAATAATTTACCGAGCAAGCTTCCTACGGATGCTGTCTTTGATATAACCAATTCAACCCAAGTCGTGAAAGAAGCGCTTTCCAAGACGAAAAATGCAGACGAAGAAACCGGGAAGCAATCCCTTCTGAAAAATCTTAACAAGGAAATCTTTGAACCCCTCTTAAACAGCACCAAGGCCCAGGCTGACGGTGTGCGCAAGCTTGTGCTCATGGCAAAACTCTTTGAGGCGACCAATGGCAGACTTCCTGAAAGCTTTCTGGACCGGATCTTTGTAAAGCCGGGTGAACTGCTGAACGAACTGCTGACCAGGGAGAAGGGGGCCGCCATATTTACGGGAGAATTCTTCGACAGCCTCCGGATGCTTGCAAAGCTGGAAGGCCAGCCGAAGCTCAAGGAAGCCATCGTTTCCATATTGAAATATTTCGACTGCTACGTGAATCAGGAAAATTCCCTGAAAGCCGTCGAAAAACAGAGTCAGGACCTCATTCGAAGGCTGCCGAAGGCGGAAGCCCAGGAGCTTCAGGAGAAATTGGAAGCCCTGAACGTCATGATCAAGCAGGCTGCGAATGAAAAAGGGGCGCTGCTTGGAAAACAGGGAGCGCGCACGGCCAATCGGGACGGAGCGGCTTCCTTTGATTTCAATGAGATCATACAGATGGACAAGAAGACCCAGGACGAAATCAAATCCAACCTTAAAANNCTGGGCAAGATCGCAAAGGGGCATCAGGGCAGTGAAAAGATATTAAACCAGGTGATGTCCATCGTCCACAGCATCGTGCGGTATGATAAAGCGGACCCCAAACTGCTGGAGGAAGCGATCTTTCAACTGGGAGACGAGCTGAAGCCTCTGACCAATCTGACGGACGGAGATATCATAGAAATGAAGAAGCTCGTATTCGAGACCGCGACCCGGGAACGGCAGATAAGCGATCAGGCGGAAGGGGAGAAATCCATGGAGAAGTTCGGCGTGAAATCGGACGACAAGGATATGGCCTCCCTGATCTCCAAAGCGCTGGACAGATCAGGTCCGTCAAAGGTCAGCAGCCTTGCGCAGAACCTGCTGCTCAACATGGTCCAGAGCGAAAGTCCGCTGATTCCTTTGATGCATTTTACGATCCCGTTCCGGTACATGGACGAAAACACATACGGCGAGTTTTTTGTGGACAAGGACTGCAAGGAACGGAGGGGCGACGCAAAATCCGCCAACAACATCTTCTTTACCATACAGTCGGATAAATACGGGAATTTTGAAGTGGATATCCTCGAGCGCGACAAGAGGATCGATCTGGATATCCGGTGTCCCGACGCTTTGATGGAACCGGTAAGGGAAGCAAAAGCCAGGTGGAAGGAGATCATGGAAGACCAGGGATTTCGCCTGTCAAGCTATCAGGTAGGCGTCTATCAGGAGAGTCAGACCATTGCGCAGCGTTTTCCAAAGCTTGCATTGAGGAAGGTAGGAATCGATGTCAGAGTCTAACGACAATCAGGAAATGATGCGGAAGGAGCTGGAAAAGGAAAAGTTGTCCTCCCTCAGCGTAGCCGCATTGAAATATGACCAGGAAAAAAATAATGCTCCGTGCGTTGTGGCCGCTGGGACCGGGTATGTCGCCCAGAAGATACTCCAGGTCGCCATCGAAAACGGGGTCGCCATCTACCACGACGACAGCGCCGCAACGCTGCTTGCCAGGCTGGAGCTGGGGCAGGAAATTCCGCCGGAGCTGTATCAGATCGTGGTCAATATTTATATCTCTCTGCTGGATCTGGCAGAGGAGAAGGGAAAGAAAAACACCGGCCTGTAAGCCGGTGCTTAAAAAATCAGGCATTGCTATTTTTTAATTGTGTGATTACTATCCTCACATCTTATTATTCAGCCGCCTCACTTGAATCGGTCGAAGGAGCTGAACCGTCCCGCTCCTCGATGACGATCTTTAAAAATTCCAGGTAAATTTTTATTTCTGTTGCCTTTCCAAGGGCAAGTTTAAAATTGGTGTCAAATGCCTCTTTCATATCGGGACCATGGTACTGGTGATTGAGCTGCAGAGTCTGAAGTTTTGTCTGCAGCGCGGGTTTGATGGTGGCGCGGTAAAACTCAAGCTCATCCATCTGCTTCGCCGCGTATTCTTCGATTTCATCCAGATCCCGTTTCAGCTTATTGGTTGCAGCGTCCTTTTCTGCCTGCTTTTTCAGCTTCGTGAGCTTTTTTAAGGTGTACTCGTTCACCTCGCTCAACTCTTTGATCATCTCGCTGAAATCCAGCGCTTCTATCTTTTGGTTCCAACTGTCGTCGTCTATTTCATTTTCCCGGATCAGATCATTGATGAGTTCGTTGATATTTCTGCTCTCCCTGAGATCCTCCTCCATGACCCGCTCAAAGGGCTTGTTAACAGTCCCCTCGATGTTAAGGCCCCGCTCTGTGGCATTGATATAGATGGGGCCTGGATTTACACGAATCAAGTCTTCAAAGAGATCCCGCATCCCGAGGAAGGGCTTGTCCGTATAGACCGTTTCTCCCCTGGTATTCGCGGTTTTAATATAGCGGCTTTTT
>DLFX01000196.1:18484-19519 GCA_002482405.1 Firmicutes bacterium UBA7709
AAATCGATGGCCTCGTCCTGTTTCCAACTGCCTTTCGCGTAGAGGCTGCCTTCCGTATAGCTCAGATCCTGTCCCATCAGTATTATTTTTTTCGCTCCGAGCTTCAAAGCGAGATCCAGCGCGATATTGGCGATGGAAAAACCACTGTTGATCAGAAAGAGTTCGCCATAGAGCTCTTTGAAAATATATTCCTCCAAGGCGCCGGCAGTCAGAGCCATCCTGATTTTTACCCCCTGATATTGTTCCAGGATCTTATAGTACAGGGTATCCGAAAAGAACAAAGGGATGTTGCCGGTGTCGATTCCGCCAAAGATCTTTTCCTCAGTCTCACCGCCATCGGCGGCCATGCGAAAATGGGGTACGATCCCGTTGCTGTCCAGGATCTTGATGGCGGAGCCGACGGCGATGATGACCGCCTTATCCCTTACCTCTCTCAGGTAATGCATATTATAGTTCAGGGAGGGGCCGGCGGAGACGATGATGACGGGAATATCTTCGAAACGGTTGATGAATTTTGTGACGGGGATCGCCTTGTGCCTGTAATTCATCATATTATTCCTTGTCCACTGGTACAGAAATGCGCTCGATGTCGCGTAGTTGATCGTGGATACTCTGAGCTGTGTGACAATCCCCCGTTGGATCGTTTCATAATAATCTGGAAATAGGCTCCGATAAGAGAGGCTGTAGGCTAAATCGATTTTGACGATGCTCTCAAGCTGCAGGGTATCACAGATCAGGGAAAGCGATTCCTCGGCGCTGCGGTTGACGACCAATGAGAGGTCAGCATTGGAACCGGTCGGATCGAACATATCGACACGGTGTAACGCCTCCTTGAAGATATGAAGATCTGGCTCAATGATAATGAGCTGCCTCAGGTTTTTATAGGTGTCGAAGATATGCTTTCTGCAGTGCCACAGCCCCATTCCGAAGACAACGAGGGCTTCTGCCGATTCATCGACGGCGGAAAACATTTCACGGATTTCCCGTTCCGTGCTGTAGTCACTGTGAAGCATGCACGATTTTTGATCAAGCTCT
>DLFX01000196.1:19546-28994 GCA_002482405.1 Firmicutes bacterium UBA7709
GATATTGAGACTCATCCTTTACCACGGTGTCATATACGGTCTTAAGCTGTGATCTTATAAAATCTATATTTTGCGTGTAAAAGTTCATATTTTCTCCTAACATCTCCGATCATGAAAGCTTTGCTTCCACCAAAGGCTTTAATTCATACTCTAAAAGATCGTTAAATAAAAGGTAGTCCTTGGTCGTCAAAGCGGAGTCCATCCCCTTGATAATCAATAACAGATCTCCTAATGCCGCCTGGTCAAGGTTTTCGCTTGCCAGGATCAACGCCTCCGTCAACGAAGCGAACTGCCCCATAGCAGCCGGTATCTTAAAATCAAAGATTAATCCTTCTATTTCTTCGATCTGCTTAATGTCGATCAACTCTTATCCCTCCAGTTTTACAGATGAACAATCAATGGGCTGCCGCTTTAGCCGCACAATCGATTTCCTTCATTAATTGAACTGCACGTTGACTGTCAATTGCTGTTACGATATAATATACCATAATTAGACAAATTTTTAAAGTGGCTATTATAAATAATGATAATATCGCGGAGGAGCTTCATGTTTACAGATAAAACAATACTTATCACCGGAGGAACAGGATCGTTTGGAAAGACCTTTGCCGAGGTTCTGCTGAGTAAATACGATATTGAAAAGTTGATTATCTATTCCAGGGACGAGTACAAGCAATTTGTGATGCGCAATGAACTGGAAGGGAAATTTACTCGTGACAAACTGGAGAAGGTTCGGTTTTTCATTGGAGACGTCAGGGATAAGGACCGGTTATACCGAGCCTTTTCAAACGTCGATTATGTGGTTCATGCGGCGGCCATGAAGCAGGTGCCCACCTGCGAGTACAACCCCTTTGAAGCGATAAAGACGAATATCCACGGCGCTCAAAATGTGATCGACGCGGCTCTCGACTGCGGAGTCCGAAAAGTAGTCGCCTTATCGACGGATAAAGCGGTCAATCCGATCAATCTGTATGGCGGTACGAAACTGGTCTCTGATAAACTCTTTACTGCCGCCAACGCATACAGCGGTATGAATGGAACGGTATTTTCAGTAGTCAGGTATGGGAATGTTGCGGGAAGCAGAGGCTCCGTCATCCCATTCTTTAAAAACCTGCTGGATCAAGGGGTCAGGGAGTTGCCAGTAACGGATCAAAGGATGACCAGATTCTGGATCACCCTTGAAGAAGGGGTCGATTTGGTTATCAAGGCGCTGAGAGAATCCAGGGGCGGGGAAACGTACATATCGAAAATCCCATCGTTTAAAATCACCGACTTGGCATATGCCCTTGGAGGAAGCGACATCGGCATAAAGGAAATCGGCATCCGCGAGGGTGAAAAGCTCCATGAGGTCATGATAACCAAGGATGACAGCCGGCATACCTTTGAGTATGAAAAGCATTACATCATATATCCGGATTACGATTGGTGGGACATGGGAAAATATGCTCTGGAAGGCGGCCGCCAGATAGAGGATGGGTTTGAATATAATTCAGGGACCAATGTCCATTGGTTAACTGTCAGCGAATTGACTGATTTGACCAGCGCGTATTGATATAGTATTGATACAGCCAGAGGGAAAGCATATGAGCGGAAATGTAGCGATCATAACGGCCAGGGGAGGAAGCAAAAGAATTCCCGGGAAAAACATAAAAGAGTTTTGTGGCAAGCCGATTCTTCAATATTCTATTCAGGCCGCCATCGACAGCGGCATTTTTGATGAAATCATGGTTTCGACGGATGATGCTGAAATCGCGGAAATGACAATTGCCTGCGGGGCCAAGGTTCCATTTATGCGGAGCAGTAAAAATTCTGATGATTTTGCAACAACAGCGGATGTGATCGGGGAAGTTCTCGCGGAATATAAAAAGACAGACAGAGAATTTCAATATGCCTGCTGCATATACCCGACAGCGCCGTTCGTAACAGGAAAGAAACTGCAGGATGCAATGCGGGAGCTTATCGCTTCCGATGCGGATTCCGTCATACCTGTCGTCGGCTTTTCCTATCCGCCGCAGCGGGGCTTTGTGATTGAGAACGGCAGGTTGAAGATGAAGTGGCCGGAGCACCTGAACAGCCGGTCTCAGGATCTGGAGACGATATACCATGACTGCGGGCAGTTTTACTGCTTTAAAATATCTTCCTTTCAGCAAACAGGCAAGCTTGTGATGGACAATACCATTCCGTTTCAAATACCGGAATTGCAGGTACAGGATATTGATACGGAAGAGGATTGGAAGCTTGCGGAGCTGAAGTACAGGATGCTAAATAACTTATAAGGGTTTGCGTGAGAAACATGTTGAACTATGATGTCTGTATCTTTACTGAAGGCGGTTCTAAAGCAGGGCTGGGACACATAACAAGATGCCTGGCGTTGTATGATGAACTGGAAAGGCGAGGATTGAATTCCCTGTTTATTATTAACGCAGAAAGCACTGTTGGGGAGGTTCTAGGCAAAAGGAATTATATCATCGACCGCTGGATCGAAAATTGGCCTGACTATTTTTCAGAGAAAAATTCTTTTGAGAAAAGCTGTATTGTCGATTCCTATCTTGCGGATGAAGCGGTTTACTCAGGGATTCAGCGTAAAAGCGTAAAAGCGTTATTTCTTGATGATACGAACCGAATTGACTATCCTGAAGGAATCATTGTAAACCCTTCTATTTTTGGCAGGGACGAGACATATGTAAGAAAAGCAGGCCGGCAGTATCTGACCGGCCCCAATTATGTTATTTTACGAAGGGAGTTTCAGCAGAGCGATCATAGGAGAGTAAAAAATTTTCCTTCTGATATCTTAATTATTTTAGGAGGTTCAGATGTAAAGGGGTTGACGCCAGAGATAATAAGAGCTTTAAACAAGCAGGAATTCGACGGATTAAAAAAACATGTTGTAATAGGAAAAGCCTTTACCAATATAAAGGACATCGAAGGCATTGCAAAAGCGTGCCAAAACATAAAGTTGTATTATAATCTAGACGCCGCTCAATTGTATAAACTGATGAGGAAATGCGATCTGGCAGTTACCGCGGCAGGTCAGACCACCAATGAATTGATAGCCGCAAGATTACCCTTTTTATGTATTCAGATCGCTGATAATCAGAAGCCCAATATGGAAGGGCTTTTGTTCGAAGGTCTGATATATGATTATATCGATAGTGATACAAAAAAGTTTAATTTGATTCGATTTGAAGAACTATTGAGGGATTTAATGGAAGGAAAAGCTCGAAAAAGAATTGCGGCGAAAATGGACAAATTCGATTTGAGCCGTGGCGTTAAGAACATAATAGATTGTTTGTTGTCCAAGTAGGAGAGGATCGTTATGATAAAACTCAGAAAGATAAAGGAGCAGGATCTAAAACTAATAATGGAATGGCGAATGCTTCCGGAAGTAACGCGCTATATGTACACGGACCCCAAATTAACAATAGAAGAGCAGAAGCTATGGTATGATGAAATAAAAAAAAGTCAAATTGACTTATATTGGATCATAGAATATGACTCGATTCCAATCGGAGTCTTTTCTATCCGGAGCATTGATAAGATAAATCAACGATGTTCATGGGGATATTACATCGGGGCTTCAGGCTTTAAGGGCAAAGGAATCGCCACCGTTCTTGAGTGCAATCTTTATGACTATGCCTTTTATTCTTTAGGCTTAAATAAAGTGTGCTGTGAAGTCTTTGAGTTTAATGACAAAGTCATAAATATACATCAGAAATTTGGGGCGGAAATAGAAGGAATCCTGAAGGAACATATCATAAAGAATGGTGAAAAATATGATGTAGTGTCCATGGCAATATTAAAAGGCAAATGGGATTCCATTCGTGAAAATTATCATTACGAAAAGATCGCCATCGAGTAATCAAAAGTTCAAAGGAGAGCGGCATTGAGCGTTAAATTAGTAGCTGAATTATCAGCCAATCATAATCATAAGATTGAAATTGCAAAGGATACAATAAGGGCGGCCAAGGAATCCGGCGCGGACGCGGTTAAGCTTCAGACATATACGCCAGATACGCTGACCATTGACTGCGATAATGATTACTTTAAGCTGACTCAAGGAACGATCTGGGATGGTACAACCCTGTATCAGCTTTATCAGCAGGCGTATACCCCCTGGGAATGGCACAGAGAGCTGTTCGCGTATGCGGAAGATATCGGCATAGAGATATTCTCAACGCCTTTTGACAGGTCGGCTGTCGACTTGCTTGAAGCCTTGGACAACCCCATATATAAAATAGCTTCCTTTGAAATAACAGACTTACCGTTGATCAATTATGCCGCGTCGAAAGGGAAACCGATGATAATCTCGACGGGGATCGCAACCCTCGACGAGATTGAAGCTGCGGTATCGGCCTGCAGAAATCAGGGATGCGACGACATTACTCTGCTTCAATGCACGTCTGAATATCCGGCAAGACCTGAAGACGCAAACCTCCTGACCATGCTTGATCTGAAGAAAAGGTTTGATGTCAAGATAGGTCTTTCAGATCATACTATGGGATTTGAAGTGCCGGTGGTTGCGGCGTCTATGGGTGCGGCCCTGATCGAGAAGCATTTTATAATCGATCGGGGTATCGGAGGACCCGACGCGACTTTTTCGATGACCCCCGATGAACTACTTGAAATGACGGAGAAGATCAGAAACATTGAAAAAATTCTTGGCAGGGTAAATTATGAGATCGACGATTCGAAAGAAAAAAGCCGTACTTTTTCAAGAAGTCTTTTCGTTGTAGAGGATGTGAAAAAGGGCCAGATGGTGACAGAAAAGAATGTGAGATCCATCAGGCCGGGATACGGGATAAGCCCAAAATATTTAGAGAAAATATTAGGCGAAAAATTTACGGAAGATGTTGAAAGAGGAACCCCCATGCGATGGGAATTGATCAGGAGAGTTTAAAGTGGAAAAAATGAAGTATATACCTTACGGAAAACAATTGATCGACGAAGAGGATATTCAGTCCGTCATCGAAGTCCTTAGGTCAGATTTTTTGACCACCGGCCCGAAAATCAACGAGTTTGAAGAGACCTTGGCCCGGTACGTCCATGCCAGATATGCTGTAGCTGTCTCAAATGGCACCGCCGCGTTGCACCTCGCGTGTCTGGCGACGGGAATAAAAAACGGGGATGAGGTGATCACCTCCCCGATTACCTTTGCGGCGTCTGCAAACTGTATTCTATACTGCGGCGCAAAACCGGTTTTTGCCGACATAGATCCTGTTACCTACAATATCGATCCGAAGGATGTCCGAAAGAAGATCACCCGAAATACGAAGGCGATCATACCGGTCCACTTCACAGGGCAGCCCTGTGATATGGATGAGATCCGCGGAATTGCCGAAGAGCATAACTTGATCGTCATAGAGGACGCGGCCCATGCTCTCGGCGCGGAGTATAAGGGGAAGAGGATCGGCGGAATATCGGACATGACCACCTTCAGCTTTCATCCGGTCAAACATATCACGACCGGAGAAGGCGGGGCGATCACAACGAACGATGAGGAATTGTACAACCGGCTGATGCTTTACAGAAATCATGGCATCACAAGAGATCCGTCGATGATGCTGAATCATGACGGCGGCTGGTACTATGAGATGCAGGAGCTGGGTTACAATTATCGCATCACAGATTTTCAATGCGCGTTGGGGATCAGCCAATTTAAGAAGCTTGACGGATTTATCGCCAGGCGCCATGAAATCGCCAGGGTTTATGATAAAGCCTTTCATGGCTTGAAAGACTTGGTGATTCCCGCACAGTCAGAAAGCAGCTATAGCAGTTATCACCTGTATGTGGTCCAGCTTCAGGCAATGGACAGAAAAATATTCTATGATAGCCTCAGGGACTCCGGGATCGGAGTTAACGTCCACTATATTCCTGTTTATAAGCATCCCTATTACCAGAGAAACGGATTTGAACGTGTATGCTGTGAAAATGCGGAGGGGCTGTACAAAAAACTTGTAAGCCTTCCCATATTTCCGGCGCTCACCAAGGAAGAACAGGGCTATGTGATCGAGCAGGTTGAACGGTTATTGAGATAAGGACCTGCAATGAATTGAACCGGTGGACATCGAAAATATGAGATAGCAAAAGGCCGCCATTGCTGGCGGCCTTTTGCCGATGTGTAGATCTTATGCCTTCTGTTATACTTACTGTAATAACTGAAGTACGCTTTGAGGCTGTGCGTTTGCCTGGGCAAGCATAGCCTGAGCAGCCTGAGTCAAAATATTATTCTTAGTGAACTCCATCATTTCCTTGGCCATATCCACGTCTCTGATTCTGGATTCGGCCGCGCTGAGGTTTTCAGAGGATGTTCCCAGATTGTTGATGGTGTGTTCCAGTCTGTTCTGCATCGCTCCGAGCTTTGCTCTTGTGTCGGACACTGTTTTAATCGCGGTGTCTATAGTCTTGATAGAGTTGCTTGCTCCTGCTGATCCTGTCCGAGTTGAAAGATTAACTTTAGATTTGTCTACGCCCAGAGCTGTGGCGGACATTTTGCTGACTGACAGGGATACGGTCTGGCCCGTATTTGCTCCGATCTGGAAGATCGCACCGCTTAAGCTTCCGGTCAGAAGTTTCTTTNNCTGGTGATTTCAGACTGAAGCTGTTCGATTTCCTTCTGGATTTCACCGCGGTCATCGGTTGTGTTGGTATCACTGGATGCCTGTACTGCCAACTCTCTCATTCTCTGGAGAATGCTGTGGGTTTCGTTCAGGGCGCCTTCAGCCGTCTGAATCAGGGAGATGCCGTCGCTGGCATTTCTGGAAGCTGTGTCAAGTCCTCTGATCTGGCCTCTCATCTTTTCAGAGATGGCAAGTCCTGCGGCGTCGTCGCCGGCACGGTTGATTCTCAGACCGGATGAGAGCTTTTCCAGAGATTTGGATGTGTTGGTGGTGTTGGTTGTCAGCTGTCTGTATGTGTTCAGAGCTGCGATATTGTGGTTGATTCTCATTTTTGTTTCCTCCTTGAAACTTTGATTTGCCGAGATCCGTCTCGGTTTTTAGAAGCGGTAATTTGCTTTGGTGATATATATATCGGCCGAGGCCGGATATACTTTAGTGATTATCGTCCATATTTTTATGAATTTTTATCAGATGGGCGATCCCTTGATAATCGTCTGATTCGGGCTTTTCTGCAGACGCCTGATTGGCCTCGATAGTCTCCATCAGCTCTTCCCGGATCACTTTGATATCCTTTGGCGCGTCGATCCCAAGAGCGACCTTGTCGTTTCCCATGGATACTACGGTGATTCTGATGTTTTCCGAAATGAGGATGGACTCGCCGGCTTTTCTGCTGATCACTAACATCAGTCCCCCGCCTTTCCATCCCTTTGAAAGGGCAGGTATCTCACCGGATAGTCTGGATTTTGCAGTATGACCTGCCTTGCCTTTCGGGTCTTGGGATTTAAAACGACGGGACTCTTGATGTTGACGGACAGATCTTCCGCTCTCTCCCGCACTGTGGCGATTACCAGAAAAATCAGATCGTCTATGCTGCCTGCGCCGCATGCCATCAGATCTTCTTCGGACATGGCCGGACGGTAATCCGGATGGAGATCCCATGGCTCAAAGACCAGAAAGCATGGGACGCTGTTTTCCATGGACTGGAGATATAAGAAGGAAAAGCCTTCAAAAGGGCGGGAAAAGACCGCAAATCTGGTATCTTCCTCAAATCCGTAAATTCCGTCGGGAAACTCGTAGACAGCGTCTTCTTCAACTTCAACTGTGCCGAAATCCCTCGTGTCGATCTGGATCATGAAAGCCTCCTACGCTTTTGCGTCAAAATTTGTTTTTCCGTCGAATATCTGCTCCTGATATTCGGGAGGGACATAGTTTGGATCGGCGCTGGGCGGAATGTAGAGCGGTCCGCCGATATACTTGATGATGACCTTAGGCCATTCCACGACCTTCAGCTCCAGATCCGGCGGCAGGAAATCGGTGTCTCCATTTTCCACAGGCCGCATCTCCTCGGGGAGATTGCTGATGTCAAAATTGATCTGCATGCTTTCAAAATTGAAAACAGGACCGCTGGATTTTGGCAGTGCGTCTATGATATGATCGATCCCTCTGCTGAACTGCTGAAACTGATAGGCGTCAGGATCACCGCTTTTAAACTGAACGTTCAGGCTGAGGGTTCCGTCGTCGGAATACCTGGCGGTAGCCGTATAGGACAGGTTGCGGAGATCTGCGATGGAACCTTGCTCAAATTTGTCCTTGAGCGGGATGCTGATAGGATCGCTCTGAATGGTCAGCCGGTTTGTCTGATGGGAAATGTGCAGCTCCGCCGTCTGTGCGGAAGAGACCCGGGAGGACCGATGGTGTTCCTTCTTTACATATTCGATTGAAATCGGTACCGTTTCGATGGTGATAAGGGGCTTCAATTTTTGCCACCTCCGTTCTAATCCATAAAGTTAAAGATGGAGGGCTGAATCATATCGGCACCCATCTGCAGAGCCGTCTGATAGGCTACCTTCTGCGTCGAAAAACTGATGAGGGTGAGGGCCGGGTCTGCAACCTCCACGTGGTTCTGGCGCTCCTGAAGGCTCAGTATCTGCGTGTCATACCGGTCCGACATGAAGTCCAGATAGGATGTTTTCGCTCCGATTTTCGTAATATTGAGCAAAAAGGCATTGGAAGCATCCTCCACTTTGCCGAAGAGAGACTCCAATTTGTCGTTGGAGTAAGTACCGTCAGGCTTTTCCAGTTCATCCACGACGCAGCCCAGAAGATCGTAAAGATTGTTTGGGACCTGGTCTCCGCCGACAGTGGCATAACCGGCAGACATGACTTCAATGCCCGTAATGGAGTAAGTGAAGACGCTGTTGGGGTCGGCTTTACCTGCAGCGCCGATAGTGAGACCCATGCCGGTATCGACGGTGAGCCCGTCCTTCGCCAAAGCGTTCGCCTGGGTGGAAGACATATTCTTCAACAGCTGCCCGTTATATGTAAGGTAGGTTTTATCCGGGTTGAGCGAATCGTAAAGCGGATCAGCAGGGTCAAGGGTTGTCAAACCGAAGGGCTGCTCTACAGTATTGCTTCCTCCGAATATATACATGCCGGTACTGTTGCTGTTCATCGTCTGCATGATCTGATCCCGGATGGCTTTTAGCTCAGTGGCAAAGGTATCTCTCTCATCCGAGCTGATGGTTCCGCTGTTGAGGCTGGCGCGAATTCNNTCTACGGCATCCTGAACGGACCCGTTGACCAGGGTCAGAACAGACTCTGAGTTGTTGAGAAAGTCCTGGGCATGAAGAATATTTTCTTTATAGTCCTGCGCTTTGCTCAGGTTTTGTCTGATCTGGTAGGCGCTTATCGCCGCCGCTGTGTCCTCGGAGGATTTGGAAAACTTTCTCTGAGTATACACCTGGGTGCTGAGCTTGTTCATATCCGAGTATACTTTATTGAGATTGCGGGAGTACGAATTGGTGATCATCTTATTGGTGATTCTCATAGCA
>DLFX01000196.1:29010-31329 GCA_002482405.1 Firmicutes bacterium UBA7709
AGCACGTCCACCGCCTCATCCAGCGCCGTAAAATATCTGGCTGCGGCGTTATAGGATTTTTGGTAGGTCATCAGGTTGATGCCTTCCTCGTCCGACAGCACGCCGGAGACGGATTCTCTGCTGCTGTAGAGATTTTCCATAACATTATCGGAGGCGTCGGCAAAGTTTTTGTTCAACTCTACATCCAACGAAAGTTCACCGATGGTCCCCCTGACATATTGGTTGNNAACATGACGGTGCCGTCAGATCTGGGAAAATCGTGGGCATCGTTCATGGCCGCAATCATCCGGTCGATATTGTCTCCTTTTCCAGGAGCCGGTAAACCTGTGTCGGGATCAGGATGCGCAGCATCAGGATACTGAGTGGTGTTGATGTAGTTTGGATCATCGAGCCACTCCTGGGAAACCTGAATGTTCTTCGCCGTGATGGGCCCTCCGCCGGTGCCTGAGGAAAACAGCGGCTTCATGTCAGCTCCGTCGATATCGTTCAGCTTATTGAATGTATCGGCAAAGGTTGACGCCAGAGTATTCAAAGAGCTCATGTAGTAAAGGGTTCCCCGGAAGCTGCTCTCTCCCACGGCCGCATTCGCATAGGTTCCGTTTCCGTTGATGAGATCCAGGGATGCGCTGATGGAACCGCCGGTGAAATATTTGGTGATATTTGTGGGGTCCACGTTTGCCGAAGCGTCGTCCAGCATAAAGGAACTGTTCAGAGAAATGGAGACGGTTCCGCCGTCGGAATGTACCGCCAGGGTATTGTATTTATCGGCGTCTACGAGTCCGATGGAAACGCCGGTATTCACATCGTAAAGGGAAACGGTCATATGGGATACGCTCTTTTCATCCGACACCTTTTCCGAGGAAATGCTCACCTTGATGTTGGCGATGCCGGAAAGCTTGTCCAGGAGGTTGTTCCTGGCGTCATAGAGATCGTTGGGCGTATTTCCGTAAAGCTCTTCTGTTCGGATCTGCTTGTTCAAACTCGCGATGTTCTGCACGATGGAATTGAAATCCTTGGTTACCACCACGTCGGTCAGGTCTTCGATTTCCTGAGAGCGGATCTCGTCGATCTGATTTGCCTGGGCGTTTAAATACTCCGTGATCTTTTGAGCCGCCGTCCTGGTTACCAGCTTCTGATCCTGGCTTGTTCCATCCTTTTTCAGCTGTTGGAGCTGAGTGACAAATTCGTTGAATTCGCTCTGAAGCTTGTCTACGGAAGCCTCATCGAGAACGTTCTCCAGATCGGAAAGTCCTTCGAGGAGCGAATTGTATCTGGCGTCTTGAGCATTTTCCTTGCGGTACCGGGCGTCTAAGAAGGGGTCGCGGATCTGGCTGATCCCCGAAGCTTCGACTCCGGCGTCTACGAAGGTCCGGCCGCTGGAATAGCGCTCGGTATAACCGCTGCTCATGACGGCGTTCAGATCCACCCTCTGTCTGGAATATCCGGTGGTATTGACGTTGGAGATGTTGTTCCCGGTAACGTCGATGGCCGCCTGGCTTGCCGCCAGCGCTCTAGCCGCCGTTTGAAATGATAAAAAGGTCGGTCTCATAAGTCTTTCCCCCCTTGCTATATTTTCGTTTCAAAGGCCTTGGAGAACAGTGAGCTCTTGACCTCTGCCGCATTCTGATCATATGTAGTGTTGCTTTTTTGCATCTCTTTCCTTGTGAGAACCTTATCGATATGGTAAAGCTTGTTTTGAAGCGTGTCCTTACATTTCTCTTTATAGAATTCGACTTCCTCCAGAGTCTGATGGAACTGGCCGATCAACTCAAAAAATTCGGCCTGCTTTTCTTCGGGAAACCGGAGCGCCATCTCCGACAGCGTAGCTCCGGAGATATCCATCGCCGTCTGGTATTCGGCAAGCTTCGCGTCGAAATTCTTTGTGCGGAGCAGAAGGGACTGCTGCGCGTTCATGTTTTCGTCCAGGGCCTGAAGCTCGTCGCCCAGGATGTGGCTGAGTTCCTCTTTAAGCAGGGGAACCGCGTTCTGATAAATTTCCAGGATCCCGGAGAGGTATTCATAAAACTCGTCCAGGACGGTCGCAAATTCTTTTTTGTCTGTCATGATCGTCAAGCCTCCTATTTAATATGCGATTATTTTAGGATTACGTCTGCGAGTAAGTCTGTGGGAATCCTATAGGTGCCGTTTTCGACAGATTACTTCAAATTCTCGATCCTGGACGCAGAGGTGTTGACCGATACGTCGTAAAGGATAGCCGACTTGGCAACCGACAACCGCTTGTCGTCGAAAGACCCGCTGTGAGTGCTGGAGATTTCCGCGCTGTCCACTTTGTTTTTCAAAACGTATTTCTTATTTTCT
>DLFX01000196.1:31369-34560 GCA_002482405.1 Firmicutes bacterium UBA7709
TTCACATATGATATTTCCACTGATCCAACCTCCTTTCAATGGCTTGTTTTCTATGTTCTTGCGGATTTTCCGCAGCCTTTTTTTGTCTACGTTATCTATATCGGCTCTCCGAAATAAAACTTTAGATGTTCCCGTAAAAACTTAAAATTCGATAAAAAAAATAGTTTTTGACCAAAAGCGCCCGCAAAAATGTCACCATTTGGAATATAAATCCAATTATATTGATTAATTATCGAACTAATATCCTAAAAACATGAAAAAATAGGCCTAAAAATCAATAAAAAATCGAGAAAACGAAACTAAAAACCCCGCTTGACGCTCAGTTTAAAAAAGTATTGTCTACTAATGCAAAATGTAGTAGAATCAATACGAACAGCGACATTTTATGTAAATATTTTTTAGATTTTGTAAATTCGTGTTTTTTATTGACTGGTTTAGAAAAATCAAGTCGACAGAAGGAGGTGGGTATGTGATCGGTGATACCATAGCGAACGCCTTGGTGCAGAAGGCTCTTGACGGCACATGGCAGAGGCAGCGCGCTATTTCCAACAATATCGCCAACCATGAAACGCCCGGATACAAGGCAATCAAAGTTTCCTTTGAGGATTCGCTGGATCAGGAGATCCAAAAGCTTGGAACCAGGCCGCCGACAACCAAAGAGGAGATGGCAGCGGACCTGCAGGCGGTGAAGGATTCGGAAATCGGCGCATATACCGATTATTCGACTACGGAGCGAGCGGATGGAAACAACGTAGACCTTGATCTGGAGAATATCGAAATGGCAAAGACCCAGATCCAGTATTATTATTTGACAAGAAGTATGACGGATACATTTGCCAGACTGAAATATGCGATCAGTGAAGGCAAGCGATAGGAGGGAATAAGTAATGGACTTTTTAAGTTCACTGAACATCTCCGGCTCCGGGTTGACGGCGCAGAAGCTGAGAATGGATGTGATTTCACAGAACATCGCCAACTCGCAGGTGACAAGGACAGAACAAGGGACCCCTTACCGCAGGAAGATGGTTGTCCTGAGCAGCATAAAGGGGAGCGAAAGCTTCCGGGATGCGTTCGACAAGGCAACCAAAGTGAAAACCGGCGGAGTAAAGGTCGAGAGCATAATAGAAGACCCGTCGGCTCTCGTTCCCGTATACAACCCGAGTCATCCGGACGCCAATGAAGAGGGATACGTGATGATGCCGAATGTAAATACGGCGCAGGAGATGATCGATATGCTGGGCGCAAGCAGAGCGTATGAATCAAACGTGACGGCCTTTAATGCGACAAAGAGCATGGTTCTAAAGGCATTGGAGATCGGAAGGTAAAAAACCATTCCGGATAAGACGGAAAAAGACCAGACCAGATGTGTGTAAAAACGTTAGATGTGTGTAAATGTGTAAGATCTTTAGTCTATGTGTGTAGAAATATTTATGTAATAAGTGAGGTAGAAAAGTGTTTATTGTTCCTATGAGTTCTAACATTAATACGAGCAGTATTAATTCTTTAAGTTCAAATTCTGACAAACCTGCAAATGCCGTCGCAGACGGCTCCAATCATGGCTTCAAAGAAATCTTTCAGGACATCGTGAACAATGTGGAAGAAACGGATGCTGTCACGCAGATGGATGCGTATAAATTGTCTATTGGCGAAATGGACGATATGCATACTATGATCATCGACGCGGCGAAGGCGGATGTTGCCCTGCAGACGATGGTGCAGCTTAGAAATAAGTTCCTTGACGCCTATTCCGAGATTATGAGGACGAGCTTATAACTGCGGGATATTTTCTTTTCTTGTTTTAAATTTGCCATAATTAGTTGAATACGGATGGAAAAATAAATATGAATGAGCAGATAAGGAAGACCTTGGCGCCATTGATTCATTTTTGGGAGAGTTCCTCCAAGATGGTAAAAAGGATCATAATCGGCGGAGTGATAGTCGTAGTTATTGTTGCTCTTGCTTTGAGTATTTTGTTGAATCATAAGGATTATGTCACCATTTTCGATCAGCTTCCCGAATCGGAGAACGCTGAAGTATTGGCGGCCCTGCAGAACATGGACGTTGAGGTCCAGACGGACGGCAAGGCCATCAAGGTTCCGAAAGAGGACGAATCCAAGGTAAGGATGCAGCTGGCGACAGAAGGCTATCCCAAAAGCGGGCTGAGCTATTACCTGATCGAAGAAAACAGCGGAATGCTTACAACGGATTACGAGCGGAAACAGTACATGAACATGCAGCTCCAGGAGAGGATTGCCGCAAGCATCAAAACGCTGAAGGGTGTTAAGGATGCGGTGGTCACCATCACGGTGCCTGAGGACCAGGTGTTCTATCTCCAGGAAAGACAAAAGCCGACCGCTTCCGTCATCATACATATGCAGGAAGGAAACGTCCTGACGGACAGCCAGATCATGGGGATACAGAACCTGGTGGCAAAATCTGTTTCCGGTCTCGCAAAAGAGGACATCGCATTGACGGACAGCCAGGGCAACGACTTGATCGAAGGCAGTCAGGCCTCAAAGGATCCGGGTTATGAAAAGATTCAGATGACGCGGGAAATCGAAAATGATATCAGGAAAAAAGTAAACGCCGTACTGATGGGACCGTATAAAGAAGGCGAATTTACCGTTTCTGTCACCGCTACCATAGATACGGATGATCTGGTCAAAGAGGAGACGATCTATACTCCTTCCGACCCGAAAGGAGACGGAAACAACACCGGCGTAATCGGCGAGGAAAGCCGCAGCAGCGAATCCTCCACATCCGCTCAGGGCGACGGAGGAGTTCCGGGAACCTCTACCAATTCAGAAATACCGACATACCAGACCGGAGGCTCCACAGGACAGAGTTCCTCGTCGAAAAGCGATGAAGACATAAAGTACCAGGTCAGCCAGAGCAAGTCACAGATGCAGAAAAACGGCGCCAAACTGCAAAACCTCACCATTGGGATCGCCATCGACAAAACGTCCTTCGATCCGGGCGAAAGGGAGAGCATCACGCAGCTCGTAGCTTATGCGGCGGGAGTTGCGCCGGAAAATGTATCCGTCCAGAACTTCCGGTTCTATAAAGAACCGACTCCGGCTCTGACGGAGACGAAGGAAATCAATAAGCTGCTTCTTTTCGGAGGCATCGCAGCCGGTATTCTGGTGCTGGGAAGCCTCGTCGCACTGATCCTGATCAGCAGACGCAAAAAG
>DLFX01000196.1:34587-36305 GCA_002482405.1 Firmicutes bacterium UBA7709
AGGAACGCAGGAAGCGCTGAATGCACTGTTTGGGGCGCCTGAGGAAGAAGCGGAAGAGATCAAGCCGATCACCCCGGTTCAGGATACGAGAAGAGAGGAAGTCAAGCAGTTTGCGAAGACCAATCCGGAAATCGCCGCACAGATGATCAAATCATGGCTGCGCAGCGAGGATTGACAGTGCCAGGATTGACAGAAGGATCGATCCCGCGAGAATTAAGATATAGAGGGTAGAAGATTATGATAGTTGGAATAGCCGATTCTCTGACATCAAAACAAAAGGCGGCGCAGGTCATCATATCCCTTGGAGCCGATGTCGCCTCCAGTATATATAAGCATCTTCAGGAAGATGAAATTGAAAAACTGACCTATGAGATCACCCGTCAGGAAAGCGTCAGGCCTGAGCTTTCGGATCAGGTCATCGATGAGTTTTACGGCCTCTGCGTCGCTCAGAAGGTTTACCTTGAAGGCGGCATCGCCTATGCCAGAAACGTCCTGGAAAAAGCCTTCGGCATCCAGCAGGGCACAGCGCTTTTGGAACGCGTGACCAAGACCTTGAGGACCAAGGCCTTTGAGTTTATCCGGAAAGCGGACTATAAGAACCTGATGAACATGATCATGAATGAACACCCCCAGACCATCGCTCTGGTTCTGTCCTATGCCAGGGCGGATCAGGCGTCTGCTATCATTGCCGAGCTGCCGAAGAGCATCCGGGTCGACGTGGTGGAGCGAATCGCCCGGATGGACAGGACTTCCCCGGAAGTGATCCGTCAGGTTGAGGCCATTCTGGAGAGGAAGTTCGAGTCTGTCGTGTCCGTAGACCTGCTGGAGGTCGGCGGCATTAACTATATCGCGGAAATCATGAATAACATCGACAGAGGGACTGAGAAATTTATCTTTGACGAGCTTTCCCGGAACGATCCGAAGCTGTCGGAGGAGATCCGGAAGAGGATGTTCGTATTCGAAGATATTATTATTCTTGATCCTCTTGCGATCCAGAGATTTGTCAGAGAAGTTGACACCAAAGAGATGGCTGTCGCTCTCAAGGGGGCAAACAAGGAAGTGACCAATATTATCCTTGAGAACATGTCGTCCCGTATGTCCGACACCGTAAAGAGCGAGATGGAATATCTGCACAACATCAGGGTGAGAGACGTGGAGGACGCACAGCAGAAGATCGTGGCGATCATTAGAAGGCTGGAAGAGGAAGGCGAAATCGTCATAGCGNNAGACGTAGAAGAAGCACAGCAGAAAATTGTAGCGATTATAAGAAGACTGGAAGAAGAAGGCGAGATTGTCATAGCCAAGGGCGGAAAGGATGATAACATTGTCTAGTATCGTTAAGGCAAACCTGCTCACCTATCTCCCCCCGAGACCGGTGGAAACTTTGAGGACGGGAAGCGACGGCTGCGGGGAGCAGGGAATCGGAGGAGCCGGTCTCGAGGAGCTGGCGGACCTGGCGGAGCTTGCGGAAATCGCAAGGAACAGCGTCTGCGCTGCGAATGAAAAGAAAGAGGTCATTCTGGACCACGCGCTCCGGAAAGCGAAGGAGATCGAAAGCGAAGCGCAGATCAAAGCCGACGCCCTGATGGAGAGCGCGGTAAAGCGCAGTCAGGAGATCGTGAGGGACGCTGAGAAAAAGGGATATGAGGAAGGCTATCTCCGCGGGCTGGTAGACGGGGCCAACGCCTCGGAAGCCGCGGCGGAAGAAGGGCTCCATG
>DLFX01000338.1:0-2191 GCA_002482405.1 Firmicutes bacterium UBA7709
TCCAGGAAGATCTGGCCGTCGGTTATGGAGATCACGTTTGTTGGAATATAAGCCGATACGTCTCCCGCCTGGGTCTCGATGAGGGGCAGAGCGGTAATGGAGCCGCCGCCCAGGTCGTCGGACAGCTTGGCCGCCCGTTCCAGCAGCCTGCTGTGCAGATAGAATACATCTCCCGGATAAGCTTCTCTTCCGGGCGGTCTGCGAAGCAGCAGGGACATGGCGCGGTACGCCACCGCATGCTTTGATAGATCATCGTAGATGATCAGAACGTGCTTTCCCTGATACATGAATTCTTCCGCCATGGCGCAGCCCGCGTAAGGAGCGATGTACTGCAGCGGGGCAACTTCGCTGGCGGTGGCGGAAACTACGATGGTATATTTCATAGATCCCTTATTTTCCAATGTCTGAACCATCTGGGCGACGGTGGATTTCTTCTGGCCGATGGCAACATAGATGCAGATGACATCCTCTTCCGCCTGGTTGATGATGGTATCGATGGCAATGGCGGTTTTTCCCGTCTGCCGGTCTCCGATGATCAGCTCTCTCTGTCCTTTTCCGATGGGGATCATGGAGTCGATGGCCTTGATACCGGTCTGGAGCGGCTGATTGACGGATTTTCTCTGCAGAACGCCGGGCGCTCTGTTTTCGATGGGTCTTGTCTTTTTCGTATTGATCGGCCCTTTGCCGTCGATGGGCTGGCCCAGCGCGTTTACGACGCGTCCGATAAGCTCCGGTCCTACCGGGACCTCGACCACGCGTCCGGTAGGCTTTACGATGTCGCCTTCCTTGATCTCCCGGTCGGGCCCAAGGATTACGGTACCGACGTTATCCTCTTCCAGATTCAATGCCATGCCGTAGATTTCATTGGGAAACTCCAGCAGTTCGCCCGCCATGCAGTTCTCCAAGCCATAAACGCGCGCGATGCCGTCTCCGATTTGTATCACTGTGCCAAAATCAGAGATATCCAGTTTATTTTCGTAGCCTTTAATTCTCTCACGAATCACTGCACTGATTTCTTCAGGCTTTAAATTCATCAATTATCACCCCTTGCTTGTTCTCATTGTAAAGCAGATCTCTAATACGCCTGCTTAATGCGGATTTCAAGATCCTGAAGCTGTTTTCTGATGGATGCATCGATCACTTTTCCGTCTACGAATACCTTTACTCCGCCTAAGAGGAACGCATCTGTTTTATTCACAAGCTTCACGTTCTTTTTCAGAAGCTTTGCTGTTTTTTCCTCAAAAGAACTCAACTGAATATCTGTGAGGGGCTCTACCGAATAGACGGTTCCCGTAGATATTCCTTGCTCCCGATTGATCAGCTTCTGATATTCTTTGACGATCCGGTCAAAGTTGGCCGTCCGCCTTTTGTCAATCAATATCATCAGGAAGTTCAATGTTTCCCGGCTGATCTGGCCGCCGAAAACTTCCTCGACAACCTGCTTTTTTTCAGGTCCGGAAATGACAGGCGTATTGAAAAACTCTTTGAATTCCGGATTTTGCTGAAATAATCCGCAAATCTCCTTCAACTCGCCGAGAATGGTATCCACCTTGTTCAGATCCCTGGCAGCCTCAAACAATGCTTTGCTGTATGTGATTTCAACTGTCAGTTCTTCCATTGCGCATTCCCCGCCTCATCAATTATTTTTCCGATGAATGCCTGCTGCTCCTGATGATCCAATTCCTTTTCCAGAATTTTTTCCGCAGCAAAAATAGCAAGAGAGCCTATTTCGTGCTTCATTTCTTCAAGAGACTTTTTCTTCAGCCTTTCGATCTCATCCTCCGTCTGCCGAAGCAGCACCGCCGTTCTATCCTCGGCCTCCTGAATGATATCTCTCGCCTGAGCGTCGGCCTTTACCTTTGCTTCTCTCACAATTTCTCTTCCCTTGTTTTCCAGATCTGCAATCTGCTGTTCATAGGACTCTCTCAGTTCGTCCGCTTTCAGCATTCTGGATTCAGCGTTCTGAATCGTATCGAGAACTTCTGTGTTTCTGTCGTCGATAACCTTGTTCACTCTGTCAAACAGGTAATGCTTCAAAAACAGCAATAAGATCAGGAAGTTGACCAGGGTCGCAAAAATTGTAAATAAATTACCCTCCATATACTGCGAGGCCCCCCTTCGGGTTCAATTTCTGTCAATCGTTATGTTCTCCACTATTTTACAAACAGCAGCAGGATGGAAACGATCAGCG